>NZ_JASJHV010000143.1:0-3733 GCF_037625555.1 Lacinutrix sp. | reverse complement strand
CAATGAATCTAAAGATAAATGTAACGCCCAAAGTAATATTATAATTCCCTTAGAGGCTGTGGTAACCTTAGTTAATTAATGAATAAATTTATAGTTTATATATTTGGATTTTTTTTCTTAGCGCAAGCAAATGCATTAGCTTGTAATTTTAAAACAACAAATTTTGGAAGTCCTAAAGAAAGTGTAAAAATTGGAGAACTTATACCTCTATCAATATCTGACCGTTTTGGAGGAGAGCAATTAATTATTCCAATGCAAGAACTTTGTAAGAACGATAAAAGTTTATATGGAACAAGTGTTATTCATTTATATATAGAAAACAAACTTAATAGAATTCAGCTTTATAGGGCTAACATGGAGGATAGTAAGTTGATGGATTATGCTATGGGGAAATATGGTAGTTTCAATCTTCCTGAAGGAGTTCCAAAATCAAGATGGCGAGGCAGTTATGTTTGGGAGTCTGGAAATGATATTATTGAATACATTAAAACAGATATTCATGATGGTCATGCAGAAATTATAAATATAGTAAGTAAACTTTATTCTGTTTGTATGGCAGATTATGATTCAAAGGTGGGGGAATGGCTAGACTCTCAACAGTAATCATCTTTTTATTCTTATTTTTATTTAGCTTTCAAGTACAAGCTAAGAGTCCTCCGCCAGGGACTGGAACCACAGATATTCCAGCAAATATTTTAATTATGTTGGATAAGTCTGGAAGTATGAGCACTACATTAGAAACTAACACAGCATCACAATATGTAACAGACGTTCAAGTAGATAGCTCAGGAAATATTTATTTTTTGGAGTATCTAAATAACAGAATTAAGGTTTTTGATAGCGCAGGAACATATCTTAGAAGCTTTGGAAGTTATGGATCGGGTTGTAATCAAATGGCATATCCAAGGCAATTTCAAATTTTTAACGACGAAATTTATATAGTAAACTCTGGTTTCGCTAGAATTTCAAAGCTTAGTTTAACTGGTCAATGTATTGCCAGTAACTCCACTTCTTGGACTAACCCAGTTTCAATTGCTGTTAATAATAGCTATATTTTTGTCGGACATACTAACAATGTAATTAGTAAATATGCGACAGCAAATTTAGCTCAAACCGGCTATCAAGTAATGAATTCTGGTAACGTCAATTTTGCTCCAGGTATGTCTTTAAATAGTGCTGGAAATAGACTGATAGTAGCATCTTGGCATACAAGTAAAATTTCAGAATATACAGTATCTGGAAATAATCTTACCTATGTAAACGGAGCTGGTGGTAGTGCGTCTTCAGCGAATGGAAAATTTAATATAGCTATAGACGCAGCTTATGACAGTAGTGGAAATATATATGCTACAGATCATAATAATCACAGAATACAAAAATTTAATTCATCCTTAGTTTACCAAGCAAAATATGGATCACGTTCTCTAAATTCTCCATTTAATTTTCCTTATGGAATGGGTGTAGATAGTAGTGATAATATCTATGTTGGAGATTTTAGAAATCATTCAATTAGAAAATTTAACACTAGTTTAGCTCTAACAGCATCATTTGGAGGAGTAGTAGCAACAAGATTGTCTAGCGCTAAAAAAGTAATTAAAAAAATAGTTACTGATACCAATCTAACAGCTGGAGCCAATTTTGGCTTGATGGAGTGGAGTGGTAAAGGCACAGGAGGATATGCAAAGATAAGAGTTGGAATTTCAGATAATGGAGCTAAATTAATTTATTCAAGTGTAGATGGCATTCGTACAAAAGGTGGAACTAACCTACGTTTTGCTATGAGAGAAGCGAGAAATTATTTTACAACTGGAAAAACAACAACACAATCCATTGGTATGGTTGATAATTGGGATTTAACCTGTTCTTTAAATTTTCTAATAGTAATAAGTGATGGATTTTGGCAAAACAACTCCAATGTAGTTCAAGTTGCTAATGATCTCAGGCAAACTCATAATGTTAAAACCTTTGCCGTAGGTTATGCTTTAGGTGGATCTAATAGTAATTATTCTACACTAGCAACTGCTGGGGGAACTAAAAATCCTCTTTATGCAGAGAATGAAGCAGAACTGCTTGCAAAATTAACAGATGCAATTAAACAAGCTATCTCAGGTCGACTTACCTTTACTACTCCTGCAGTAATGTCAGATGTAAGTAGGAATAATTTTGTCTATCAATCGACATTTGAATACGAAACAGACAAACAATGGAAAGGAAGTTTAAAGAAATATCAATTAAATACTGATGGTACTTTTGGTTCAGCTTTGTGGGATGCTGCAGATAAATTAAATTCTAAAACTTCATCTACTAGAAATATATGGACCCCAGAAATTGGCACTGGCTTAAATAATTTTACAACAGCTAACAGAGATCTTTTAAAATCAAAAATATTTCCTAATATACCACCAACAGATACTGAAGCTGATAATTTAATAAACTTTATTAGGGGTATAGATACTTATGATCAAGATGAAGATAATAATACAACAGAGTCTATACATAAGCTTGCAGATATTTATCATTCTGATTTAATTGTAGTTGCAAATCCAGAAGCATCAGCAGTTGATGATAATACTATTAATTTTCTGAAAAAAGACTCATATTATAGATTGCAGAATAATTATAATAATTTTAAAAGTGGAGCAACTTGTGGGGGACCATGTGCTAATAGAGCAGAAATTATTTATGCTGGAGCCAATAATGGTATCCTTCATGCATTTAAAGCATCAGATGGCGAAGAGTTGTGGGGATATATTCCACCAAATGTTTTAGGTGTCCTCGAAAAGATCCCATCTAGCAAGGCTAATTCGACAAATGCTATTTATGGTATAGATGGTTCTCCAGTCGCTAAAGATATTTATTTTGATGATACTCCAAATGACGGCGTAGACAATCCAAGATGGCGAACAATTCTTTTAAGTGGGCTTGGTGCAGGTGGAAAAGGTATGTTTGCACTCGATGTTACAGATCCAAATAGTCCCACTCATTTATTTGCTTTTAACAATGATGAAACTAATAAATTTGTTGAACATTGGGATGCTAATGCGAGTAAATTTGAATTTGGTTATGTAGGTGGAAATATTGCTCCAGAATATGATTATAGAAAGTTAGGAGAAACCTGGTCAACTCCAAGAATTATTAGAATTAAAGTTGATGGTAAGGATAGATGGGTTGCAGTGTTTGGGGGAGGATACAATGGTGGTGTTAATCCTAATATTGGTTCTGTTGTATTTGTAATAGATCTAGAAAATGAAGGAAAAGTATTAAAAGTAATTGATATAGAAGATGAAGCTGTAATTACTGATAATAGGTCTGCCACTATATTTAGTAGGGTTCCTGCGGAGGGACAGTTGACTAATAACAATACTGTACTTGAGGTTCACACACATATGGATCCTAATATAAAGCATGATTCTGCAAAAGGTGAAATGCCACATATAGTTGAGTTTAATCCACCTGTTGGGCATACAATAGATTATCTTGTCAATGGAACTGTATCTAGAATTTCAAAAATAACATTTGATACTCCTTGGCCATGTGATCAAGGAATTTCTTGCTCTGGCACAGTAAGATTTACAAGAATGGAAAATGATGTAGTTAATTCTTTACCTGCAGATTTAAGTGTCATTACCGCAGATGGCACTAATAAAGCAAATTATAATGGAGCATTAATTTATGCAACGGACTTAGAGGGTAAAATAACTAAAATTGATTTAACAGAGAACTTTGTTATGGA
>NZ_JASJHV010000142.1:0-6790 GCF_037625555.1 Lacinutrix sp. | reverse complement strand
AGTTTTTTTTGCTAAAGAATATAAATCCTTAAACTGTTTTTTTAAATGCTCCATTTGGCCAGAAAAATCAATATCTATATCAGAAATCTCTTTTACTATGTTATTAATAAGCGCATCTTGTTTTAAGAAAATAGACTTATTGGATAAGTTTAATTTATTAAGCTTGGTAGCTTGTAATTTTGTTTTTATTAATACTGAATTTCGCAACAATAACATTGGAAACACAACATTATGAGCTTCGAAATTAGATTTTAATTGAAACCAATAGGCTAATTCACCTCCTCCACCTATGTAACACAAGTTTGGCAAAATCACTTCTTGATAAACTGGCCTTAATATTACATTAGGCGAAAAACGTTCGGGAAAGTTATTGACTTCTTTAAGAATATCACTCTTACTCCTACTTATATTGGTATTGAGAACTTTATACGTATCACTTTCTAAAACGATGCGTTCTCTTAATCCTTCAGAAATATAAAAAAGATTTATTGCTCTTGGGTTTACTTGTATTCCAAAATCTAAAGCTTCTATTTTAATATTGGTTTCTAATACTTTTTGTTCCGAAATTTGTTCTGCTAGTTCCTTTTCTATTTGAGGAATGAATAAACGTTTTAACTCTCTATTGTTAGCTTCAACAATTACTAAACCATAATCTCCAAATAGTTCATTTGCTAAATATTTTGTTGCATTAACTAAACTATCATGCTTTAAATAAGTATTTTCAAAAAGCTTACGAAGTATATCGGCATTTTTACCAATTCCTAAGACTTTAGAAAAGTTTTCGAAGACGACTTCTAATCCTTCAGTATCTAGTGCACCAAGTGCACCAGATGCTTTTCTATCCCATTGTATTTTTTTTTCTTTGAAATTAAAATAGTTTATTTCTTCGAAGTCATGATCTTCTGAAGCCATCCAATAAATGGGCACAAAATTATACTCAGGATAGGTTTCTTTTAATTGCTTTGCTAAATTTATTGTAGAAACAATTTTATGTAAGAAATATAAAGGACCAGTAAAAAGATTCAATTGATGACCTGTTGTTACTGTAAAAGTTGTGTCTTTTGCTAAAGCATCAATATTATCTAAAGTAAGTTTAGAACTATTTGTGTTTTTATATTGTTCTTTTAAAACAGTAACCAAAACATCTCGTGTTTCTTGCTTATAACTAACCCGTTTTTCCTTTAGCTGTGCCTTAAAATTCTCAAGCTTTGGAAAACGGCTATATAATGGTTTTAATGTTTCAGCTTCTGCTAAATAATCACAAATAAGTTTTGAAAAATATCCTGTGTCTTTAAACGAAATACAGTCTGTTGGCATAAAAAAACTTGTTTTTTGTAAAGATACTGTCTTTTTAAAACTAAAATTAATATCTCTTACTTTTAATATTGATTTAACTTAATCTATATTAATTTCTCATTTTTCACTGCTTTTAATAAAAAACTATGAAATCTTTAAAACACCTTTTCGCATGCCTTTTACTTTTTAGCTTAATTTTTAGTTGTAGTAAAAGTGAAGATAGCAACGATCCTCCAGCTAGAACTTATGCAGATGTACAAAATGACTTTAACAATCTAACATTTTCACCTGGCATTAATGATGTTTCCTTAATTGGGATAGATTATGCTTTTTGGGAATTTAGAGTTATCATATCAGATGTAGACCTAACTAATAATAACAGACCACTAATTATTACTTTACATGGTTTTTCAGGTGGAGATGCAAACGCTCATAAAAACACAGATTGTTATGTAGAGCCAGGTTTCGATGCTTTAGATGCAATTATAATAAGTCCAAACAACAGAGGTTTACAATGGTTTGAGCCATACAACCAAAGGCAAGTATTAACACTTGTAGATTTGGTAAGCGATTATTTACCAGTAGACATTAACAAAGTTGTAGTTAATGGTTATAGTGATGGTGGTATTGGTGCTTGGTGGTATAGCGAAAAACACTCTAATTTATTTTCTGCTGGGATTTCTATGGCAAGTGCCTATGGTTCTTATAATTCTGATTGAACTACAAGAGTTATACCAACTCCAACCTATGTGATTCATGGTGAAAATGATGAACTCTTTCCTTTAGAAAACACACAAATTTGGGTTAGTGATACCACACTTTCTGGAAGTAACACAACACTAGTTGTTGCTAACGGCTTAACACATACAGAACCTTGTAACTATACAAGTTATTTACAGAACGCTACCACTTGGCTTACAGATGTTGTATGGTAAAGTGTTTATTTACTAGATACTAGATTAAAAATATATAATATTGATTTTTAAAAAAGTAGCATTCACACACATTGATTATGAAATTTAAAACGAAATATATGCCTTTGGCTACATTAAAAATTATACTGTTTTCATTAATTTTTATAAGTTTTCAAAATACGGCAATTACACAAAACACAAATGAATTTAAAGGCAAAGTTATAGATGACGATACTAAAAAAGCACTACCTCTTGCCGATTTACTAATTATGAGAACTAATATTAGTACAATCACTAATAGCGAAGGTGAGTTTTTATTAAAAGTGCCTAATGAGTTTATGGATAAACCTGTTTTAATCTCTTATTTAGGTTATAAAAAACAACAAATCCCTTTATCTCAATTTAAAAGTAAAAATACAAAAATAGCGTTAACTATTGCTGCTACTGTTCTTGCACAGGTTGATGTTAATGCACCAAAAGATGCAAAAAACCCTAGTAGTAAAAGCACTAAGTTTAAAAGGTGAGAATTATGTTAACAATGAAGAAGTTATGACTAGTTTTTATAGAGAAACCATAAAAAAAAGAAATAAAAACGCCTCGCTATCTGAAGCTGTTTTAAAAATTCACAAGCAACCCTATGTCTCTAGTAGACCAGATGCTATTAAATTAATAAAAGCAAGAAAAAACACTGATTATTCTAGACTAGACACACTTGCTTTAAAGCTACAAGGTGGTCCATTTAGTACGCTACATACTGATATAATTAAATACCCAAAATATATTTTTAATGCCGAAGATATTGAAGATTACACTTTTAGTTTTGATCAATCTACCCAAATAAATAACAAACTGGTTTTTGTTGTAAGTTTTAAACAAAAAGAAACCACGTAAAGCAACTGTATATCCTACAGAAGCTGCGTATCGTGTAAACTACAGAACTAAAGATGGTAAATGGTATTTTGGCTACAGTAATATACTATTAACCTTTAAGGTAAAATGGGATAATAAACTATTTAATAGTCGCTACACATTGCAAAGTGAAATGGCTATAACAGACTGGGACCAAAATACAATCGCATTTAAAAACAAACCTAAAAGTAGATTAAAACCTAATGTTATTTTAGCAGATGAAGCCTCTGGTTTTGCAGATCCTGATTTTTGGGGAGAATACAATATTATAGAACCAGAGAAATCTATTGAGTCTGCAATAAAAAAAATAATTAAACAGTTGAAAAATGATTTGTAGTTTATAAATATTCACGATACTGAAGCACTCTAAAATCGAAAGTATTAAATTTTGGATTACTAGCTTTTAATTGTTTGTATAAAGCATTGCTACCAATAGATATATTTGCTGCGCCAGAAGAAGATGTTAACGAAACCGTTTTTATGGTTCTTAGTTGAGATTGTTCGCTTACTTTATCTTGAGTGCAGTCTATAGACGCTGAATGACAGTTTAACTGAAATTCATGGATTCTAGGTGTTTCTTTTGAAACTAGTTCAAGTTTAATATTGTGGTTTTTTATGTGTTTTCTAAAAAAAATACTCTGGGCCATTTTTAGAATTACCACCTATAAACAAAAGCGTTTCAATATTTGGGTATTGTTTTAAATAACCTATAATATCTCTAAGACAACAATTATACATTCCTAGGTCTGAGGCATCAACTTTTTCTCGATCACAACTTTCCACAATATCGCAAACACCAATTTTATGTTTAATTAAAAACAGTTTTCGCTGCTATATAGCTTCATTAGAATTATCATACCGTAAATTAAGGTTGTGAATTTTGTCTATAAAAAACCAGAGACTATTATAATAACTTCCATAACAAAAATTTACATCTTTTTCTAAAAGGTTTCCTGTAGAAAATCTAGGTCGAGGTAAAGTACCAACAATTAATTTTTTAGTATCCTTTTTTATGAATGGCTTGTATGGATGTTTGTGTTTAAATATGAAATTACAAACTTTTTAACAATTTTTCTACTTCGCTAATTGTTACTCCATACTTTCGTTTATTAGGCTTTGTCATGTGTTTTGATTCCACAAATATTTCATTTAAAACAGCCTTGGATTCTTCTATTTTATCTTTTTTAATATAAAATTTAGCTAAAACTAAACGCTCACTATAATTAGAATAACGTTGATCTATTGCTTTTAAGTGTTTTTCTGCTACATCATATTGTCCAGTTTTATCTAAAGCTAAACCATAAATAAATTCAGATTTAGACTGCTTAAATTCTTGATGCTGTTTTAACTCTTGGGCATAAAAAATTGTTTTTTTATAATCTTCTAAATTGTAATAAGTTACAATAAGTTTTTCAAGAATAAAGTAGTTGTTTTGACTTTCATCTTTTAAAGCAACCTCGTAATGAATAATAGCATTTTTATAATCTTTTATCTCAAAGAAGGCATCTGCTAAATCTAATCTGTTTTGAAACGTTTCCAAAAACTGAAGTTTCTTTTCTAAATCCTTGACTTTTTTGGTAGGCGCCAAAACAGATGTTAAATTCTCTTTAATAATTGATGCATCACGTTTATTAAAAACCTGAGTTACAAGGTATATTAAGGACCCAATTACGGGAATAAAAATGATAATAAAAATCCAGTAATATTGGTTTCTGTTTTTTATAGTATGATAAATACAAAAACCTTGAAGCGCTATTGTTAAGTAATACAGCATTAGTTAAAATTAAATTAAAGTGTTAAATATAGTAAAGAAAAACACAAGAAAATTAGTACATTATAGGAAATAACTATTTAATATCTAATTAATAAAATCCCATTTTCATGGGAAATAAATATGGGAAGAGGAGACAAGAAAACAAAACGCGGTAAAATTAGTAGAGGCACTTATGGTTCAAGAAGGCCTAAAATTAAAAAACGTGTTAGACCAGAAACTAAAATAGAAATCAATAAAAAAATCAAGCCTTAATCACACCTTTCTTTACTTGTTTTATCTTGTAAACACTAAATGGTTCTCACTCGACAATTCATCGCTTAAGCCATATCCATTACTTGTAAAACCTTTTAAATCGTCTATTGTTTTTGCGTTTTTATCTACAATATATCTTGCCATTAATCCTCGAGCAAGCTTAGCGAAAATGGCTACAATTTTATATTTACCATCCTTAAATTCTTTAAAGTCTACAGTTAAAACTGGTACTTTTAAAGCTTTTAAATCTATGGCTTTAAAATATTCTTTACTTGCTAGGTTTACTAAAACCTCATTATCTTCTAACTCTTGGTTTAATGAACTAACCACATCTTTTTTCCAGAATTCATAAAGATTCTTTTTTGTGCCAACTGGTAATTTTGTTCCCATTTCTAATCTATAGGCTTGCATTAAATCTAATGGTTTAAGCACTCCATATAAACCAGAAAGGATTCTTACCTTATCTTGTAAAATATCTATTTTTTTTGTTGGAATTGTATACGCATCCAATCCTCTGTAAACGTCTCCACTAAAAGCATAAATGGCTTGTCTTGCATTGTCTTTTGTAAATGGTAATTCCCATACTTGAAAACGCTCGTAATTTAACTGTCCTAAAGCATCGCTTACGTGCATAAGTTCCGAAATATCTTTGGCCGATTTCTTTTTAAGGATTTTATTTAAGCGTTGCGACTGCTTTAAAAACTGAGCTTCTGTAGATTTTGTTGTTGGTAATTCGGTTTTAAAATCTAAAGATTTTGCTGGAGATATTACTAGTTTCATAAATTCAATTTTTTTTTACGAATTTACAATTTACCTTACAAAAACTAAAACAATAAAAATGAATTGTTCTATGCTGTTATAAACAATGATTATTTAGTATCCTTCGTTAGGGATTACTCATACATATTATTTAGGAAGAAATCGTGATTACTTCGTAATTGATGCAGCATTCTTTTTTTGAGGCACGGAAAAAAAAGATATAACGAAAAGCCTAACCTTTAGGTAACGCCAAAAATTTAAGCCTCCAAATGTATACTATAACCTCTCCACTTCTCTATACATTCTTGCATATCTTGAGGAACTGGTGCTTCAAAACTCATAAACTCATTAGTTTCTGGGTGCACAAAACCTAAGGTTTTTGCGTGTAGTGCTTGACGAGGTAATATTTTAAAACAATTTTCTACAAACTGCTTGTATTTAGTAAATGTTGTGCCTTTTAAAATACGTTCACCTCCATAACGCTCATCGTTAAAAAGTGTATGTCCAATATGTTTCATGTGCACACGAATTTGATGTGTTCTTCCAGTTTCAAGCTTACAAGACACTAACGTTACATAAGTTAAACGCTCTAAAACTTTAAAATGCGTTATAGCATGTCTGCCTTTATCTGCGTCATCGTCAAAAAAGACTGTGTTTTGCAATCTGTTTTTTGGATGTCTACCAATATTGGCTTCTATGGTGCCTTCGTCTTCATTCATGTTTCCCCAAACAACAGCAATATATTCGCGCTCGCTGGTTTTATCTTTAAACTGTTTAGATAAATGCGTCATGGCTTTTTCGGTTTTTGCAACCACTAACAATCCACTAGTATCTTTATCTATTCTATGAACCAAACCAGGTCTATCGCTAGAGTTTTTTGGCAAAT
>NZ_JASJHV010000141.1:0-4165 GCF_037625555.1 Lacinutrix sp. | reverse complement strand
TGTAGGCAATAGCCTCTGTAACAGTCTTACTCATATAATATTTTTTATAAAAATAGCTTAAAAATAAAAAAAGTCTATACTCTCGTGTAGACTTTTTTAAAATGTGGGGAGAACAGGATTCGAACCTGTGAAGACGTAGTCAGCAGATTTACAGTCTGCCCTCGTTGGCCGCTTGAGTATCTCCCCAAAAACGACTGCAAATATATTATTTAAATTAATACTACAATAAAGTTTAATATAAAAAAAAGCCTCTTTTTCAAGAAGCTTTTTTATTTGTTTTATAATCAGTTTATTACAAGCCAAATTCAGCTTTTACTTTATCTATATAATTTAGTTTTTCCCAAGTAAATAGTTCAACATCCAGAGTAATGTCACCACCATTAGGTTGAGAAAAAGTTTTTGTAACTGTTTCGTTTATTCTTCCCATATGTCCATAAGCTGCAGTTTCACTATACATAGGGTTACGTAATTTTAAACGGGTTTCTATAGCAGCAGGTCTCATATCGAATATTTTAGATATTTTTTCTGAAATTTCGCCATCAGTTAAATTAAATGGACAAGTGCCATAAGTATCTACAAAAATTCCCATAGGTTCAACCACACCGATCGCATAAGAGACTTGCACTAAAATTTCTTCGCAAATACCAGCTGCTACTAAATTTTTAGCAATATGTCTTGTTGCGTAAGCTGCACTTCTATCTACCTTACTTGGGTCTTTACCAGAAAAAGCACCACCACCATGAGCGCCTTTGCCACCATAAGTATCTACAATAATTTTACGTCCAGTTAAACCAGTATCTCCGTGAGGTCCACCAATTACGAACTTTCCTGTTGGGTTTATGTGGTACTTAATATCGCTATTAAACAAGGCTTGAATTTCTTCTGGAAGCTTTGCAATAACTCTTGGAATTAAAATATCTACAATATCTTTTCTAATTTTTGATAACATTACCGTATCATTAGCATCAAAATCGTCATGTTGTGTAGAAACAACAATAGCATCTATACGTTGCGGCACATTATCATCACTATACTCTATTGTAACTTGACTTTTAGAATCTGGTCTTAAATAAGTAATGTCTTTATTCTCACGACGCAATTCTGCTAACTCAATTAAAATTTTATGAGACAAGTCTAAAGCCAAAGGCATGTAGTTTTCTGTTTCGCTAGTTGCATAGCCAAACATCATGCCTTGGTCTCCTGCGCCTTGCTCTTCTTTTGTATCACGATCTACACCACGATTAATATCTGGACTTTGCTCATGGATAGCACTAAACACACCACAAGAATTTCCATCAAACATATACTCACTTTTAGTGTAGCCAATTTTGTTTATGGTATCTCGTGCAATTTTTTGTACATCTAAATAAGTATTAGATTTCACTTCTCCTGCAAGTACTACTTGTCCTGTAGTTACAAGCGTTTCGCAAGCTACTTTAGAGTCGCTATCGAAAGCTAAAAAATTGTCTATTAATGCATCACTAATTTGATCTGCAACTTTATCTGGATGTCCTTCAGAAACACTTTCTGATGTAAATAAATACGCCATAATTTTTTATTATATTTAATGGATTTGACGAGAGCGTCGAAGGAAGTTTACACTGCCTTTAGCATTTTTTATAGAGGTTGCAATCAGTCAAATCCGTCCTCAAAATTAATTTTAGCAAAAGTAAAAAAAAATTAAATGGATAGATAATTAATTTTACGTTTTTTAACTAATCTTATTTATTAATATTCTTGATAGAATTTAAGTAACTATAAATTACATACTTTTGCCAACTAACTATTTTACTAGATGAGGTATTTATTATACGCTTATATTTTATTATTTTCTTTCTGTGTTTCAGCTCAAGAAGAAAAAAGTCCGTTTACAATAGATGCTAACTATTTCTATGGAACAATATTAGAGCACAATGCAGATATTGCACACTTAATTACAGGTCATCAAAGTGGTTTAATACTAAGTTATAACCAAAAAACTTTTGGTAAAGAAGCTTGGGAGAGTAGGTATAATTATCCAGATTATGGAGTGTCTTTTATTTATCAAGACATGGAAAATGAATATCTTGGAGAAAATTATGGATTATACGCACACTATAATTTTTATTTTTTTAAAAGAAATTTAAAATTTAGAATTGGCCAAGGTATTGCATATACAACAAACCCATATGATAAAGTTGCCAACTTTAGAAATAATGCTTACGGTTCAGAACTATTGAGTTCTACCTACTTTCAATTAAATTACAACAAACAAAATATATATAAAGGTTTAGGCTTGCAAGCAGGAGTTTCTATTATTCATTACTCTAATGCTAATTTTAAAGCACCTAATGCTTCAACAAATACATTTACTTTTAATGTTGGAGCAAACTATATGTTTGGTTACGACAAGCAGCCAGAATATATAGCATCAACCGAAGACAAACAATTTAAAGAAAAAATAAAGTACAACTTTGCAATTAGAGGTGGTGTAAATGAGAGTGATGTTAATAATTCTGGGCAGTATTCATTTTATGTATTATCTGCTTATGTAGATAAGCGCTTAAATAGAAAAAGTGCCATACAAGTTGGAACAGATGTTTTCTTTTCAAACTTCTTAAAAGAATCAATAAAATATTATTCTGTTGCTTTTCCTCAAGATAATGTTAGTGGAGATGAAGATTATAAAAGAGTAGGTGTTTTTATTGGTCATGAGTTATTTATTAATAAAATATCTTTTGTAACACAGCTAGGCTACTACGTTTATTATCCTTATAATTATGAAGGACAAATTTATAATAGATTAGGTTTAAAACGCTACTTTGGAGATAAATTTTTTGGTGCAATAACCTTAAAGGCTCATGGTGCAAAAGCAGAAGCTGTAGAGTTTGGAGTAGGAATTAGACTTTAGTTTATTAAAACAGAACTCTATATTAATAATAAATATGAAAAAAATAATATACATTTTAGTAATAGTAATTCTAGCTTCATGTAATAGTGAGAATGCACCAGATTGTTTTCAGAATTCTGGAGATATTATACAGAAAGAATTTACTATCGAAGAATTTACAAAAGTTACCGTTTTTCAACGTATAGAACTTATAGTAAAAGAAGGTTTAGAACATAAGGTTTTAGTTGAAACTGGAGAGTATTTAATGGATGAAATTGAAGTTAAGGTAGAAAACGGAAGATTACTATTAAACAATAATAATGGTTGTAATTTAACACGTGATTTTGGTATTACTAAAATTTATATAACAGCTCCTAACTTAACAGAAATTAGAAGCAGTACAGGTTTGGCAACCAGTAGCGATGGTGTTTTAACTTATCCTAATTTAACGTTGTTTTCAGAAGACGATTCAGGAGAATTTCACACAGTAGGTGTTTTTAATATGCATATTGAAAATAGCAATCTAAAAGTTGTTGTTAATAATTTGTCAAGCTTTACTATGGAAGGTAATACAGATAATTTAAACGTGCAATTTGCATCTGGCGATGCACGTTTTGAAGGTAGAAACTTTATAGCCCAAAATGTAGTTATTGGCCATCGAGGAACTAATGACATTACTGTAAATCCACAAGTGTTTTTAACTGCAAACCTGGTTAGTACTGGAGATGTTATTTCTGTAACAACACCTTCAACATTAGATATTACAGAACAATATACAGGACGAGTGATTTTTGAGTAGTATCTACTATAAAAGGTTAGTTATTAATTTGCTAACTAATGTTTTCTATAAAATTTACTCTTAAAGATATTTGTAAGGATTAGAAGTATAAGAACTAAAGGGAAAAAGACTACAAATAGCCAAAAATTAAACTCCACATAAGTAATACCTAGTAGATTAGCCATTGTAATGCAAAAGTCTGTAAAGTACCAATAAAGTTTTGTAATGCTGTCTTTCATTTTAGTAATCTAATTAATAATAAAATACAGAGTATAGGGAAAATAAAGACATACAATAAAATGTTTATTTCTACATAACTAAGTCCTAATGAATTATTTTTTAGACATTGAATATTCTTTCTATAAAACGAAAAATTATTAACAGCTCAAGAATTGTTTGTTTTGTCGTTTAGCTTTATTTCAAAATGCTTGCATCCATTGTTATGGAAACTTCTGGTGCAATTGCTTGAAGAGTATTTGTTAGTAGGATTATTAAAAGACTCATTAATAACCACCATT
>NZ_JASJHV010000140.1:0-65894 GCF_037625555.1 Lacinutrix sp. | reverse complement strand
TAGAAGTAGTTAGAATGATAAAGAAAAATCAACTGGTGAACCCTGAAAGTTCAACCTACAAATCATTTATATCATTAGCTTCTTAAAAAATTAAATTAGTTTAAAACTTGATGCTTAATTTTAGCAGATGCGACAGAACCGTAAACTAACTTGTTATGAAAAATATATTATTTACAATCGCTTTACTTATTTCTTTTAGCTCTTTTGGGCAAACAGCGGAACAATATTTCAATAGCGGATTAAACATGCGCTGCAGCTTCCCATTCTGCTTCTGTTGGTAAACGTCTATTTGCCCATTTGCAATAGGCTAATGCATCCTCGAATGCTATATGAACAACAGGATAATTATTCTTTCCTTTAATATTACTTTTTGGACCTTCTGGATGTTTCCAATTGGCGCATAAAAAATCAAACGCAGAATTGAATTGTATTAATCATATTGGAAATAAGTTTTATAAAGATATTTGAATAAATAAATTATAAATTTAAAATAAATATCTACTTTTACTCTAAATCTAACTAAAATTAAAAAAATTAAAAAAATGAAAAAAATTATTTATTTATTTATTGCAGTTATTGGTATGTCATCTTGTTCAAATGATGATGATTCAAACAACCCAATTCAAGACCCATTTATTGGAAATTGGGAACTGGTTAGTGAGACTGTAGACGGGATAGCTGTTCCTCTTGAGTGTGATACTGATAACTTAGAAGTTTCTGAGGATGGAAGCTATACATTGAATATAGAAAATACAGACACTCTAGGTAATTGCTTTCCTGAAACATTTTCTGGTTTATGGAGTAATTTAGGAGCATCTGTTTATAGTTTAAATTTCACTCCTGATGGCCCAATAACACCTGAGCTAACTTTCTCCTCAAACAATACAGTGATGAGTTTTACTCTTGAACAAACAGAAGATGGAGTAACAGTAACTGTGGTTATTACATTTAATAAAGTATAATTACAATAGTAAAACTCAATTTGGGTTTGATTTTTTTAAAGAAATTTATACAAAGCTTTTTAAAAGTTCGAGTGTTTGTTTCGAAAACAACTCAATTGGGTGTACAAACGAAAAGCCGAAACGAAAGTTTCGGCTTTTCTGTTTATATAAAATTACTTAAATTGAAGTTTTCACATTTGTACCGTAAAACAATTTTTTTAAATGAAAGTAGTAATAATAGGAGCTGGTAATTTAGGGTTATCAATAGCAAAAGGTTTACTGTCAAGTAATAGTATTTCATCTTTGTATCTAACAAAGCGCCATATTAATTCTTTAGAAGGTCTTAAATCTGATAAAAAAGTAACAATTACAAGTGATAATGCTTTAGCAATAACAAACTCAGATGTTATTATTTTTGCGGTTCAGCCCAACCATTTAGCAGCTGTGCTTCGTAAAAATACTCAATATATTACAGCAAAGCACACCTTAATTTCTACTATTACCGGATTTTCGATTGAGAAAATTGAGGCTATCATAGGAAAAGAAAATGCCGTAATTAGAGCAATGCCAAACACCGCAATTGCTGTTGGTAAATCTATGACTTGTATTTGTAGTAACGAAAACACACAATTAAAGTTAAATACTGCAATTAAAATTTTCGATTTACTAGGGAAAACTTTAGTAATACCAGAGAGGCAAATGCAAGCAGCTACAGTAGTTTGTGCTAGCGGAATAGCTTTTTGGATGCGATTAATAAGAGCAACTACTCAAGCTGCAATACAGCTTGGTTTCGATGCAAAGGAAGCTCAAGAATTAGCAATGTACACTGCAGAAGGTGCTGCAAATTTATTAATTACAACAGGTAATCATCCTGAACAAGAAATTGACAAAGTAACAACTCCTAAGGGTTGTACTATAGAAGGTTTAAACGAAATGGAACATCAGGGTTTAAGCTCTTCTTTAATTAGAGGAATGGTTGCATCTTTTGAAAAAATTGAAGGAATAAAGAAACTATCATAAGTACAAAACTAAAGGTTTGCACTTAAATATTCTTATTGTGTTTAAAATGCGTTTTATAGAACTACTAATTACCATTCTAAAAAACAAAATCAAAAAAGATAAGCATTAGGCATAAAAAAATCGTCTAAACTAGTTTAGACGATTTTAATAAATAACTTTTAAGTATAAACTTATAGTTTATCTAAACCTTTTTTTAATGCGCTTTTTGCATCGTTAACACCGTCTTTAGTTGCGTCAACTGCTTTTTTAGCACTATCTTCTACTTTATCAGCAGCTTCTTTAATTGCATCTCCAGTCGCTTCAACAGCGTTTCCTGCTGCATCTACAGCATTTCCAGCAGCATCAACTGCATTGTTAGCAGCTTCGCCAACAGCATCTCCTGCATTTTCTACAGCATCTCCTGCATTTTCTGCTCCTTCTTGAACTTCTCTACAAGAAGTAAACGTTGCGCTTAATACTAATAATAAAGCTGCGCTAAATAATAATTTTTTCATTGGTTTTAGTGTTTAAATTAATTCGTAATGCGAAAATACTATTTTGATTACTAATTTTAACATTTTCAATTAGTATTTTTTAATATAATATCGATAATACATCAATAGTTTAGTTTAAATGTGTAAAAACTTAAGTATCTGAACTACAGCTCCTTTGTTTTTAGTAATATAATTGTAATTATTTAAACCATATTCTATCCTTTTTTCTTTATTTTCTATAAATTGGTTGAGCGCAGTGTTTAGTTCTTCTTGACTAGAAATAGATAACATTCCTTTATTATTAATCATTGCTTGTGCCTCTTGAAATTTTTCATGATTATTACCTATTATTATTGGTACACCAAATACCGCAGCTTCTAGAGTGTTATGCAGTCCAGTAATACCTAAAGCTCCACCTACGTATGCAATATCTGCATAATTATAAACTTTTGTAAGTAGACCAATAGTGTCTAATATTAGTACATTATAATTAGAAATATTTTTAGATTCTTTTTCAGAGAAAAGTAAACTAGAACTTGATATGCTTCTTTTTAAAGCTTCAATCTGGTTTTTCTTTATATTATGTGGTGCAATAATAAATTTTGTAGCTTTATCAGCTAATGTGTTAATGTAGTTTACAATTAGTTTTTCATCCTCAGGCCAAGAACTACCTATTACTACACACAAATTATCTCCTTTAAATTCTGATACAAATTCTAAAGTGTTGTTTTGTGATAATTGGTTAGAAACACGATCAAACCTAGTATCACCAGAAACAGATGCATTATTATATCCTATTTTTTCTAAAAGCAATTTTGATGCTTTGTTTTGAGTAAAAATATGTTCGAAGGCAAATAGAGCAGATTTTGTGTGTTTTCCATACCATTTAAAAAAAGACTGATTCTCCCTAAATACAGCTGAAATTAATACAGCCTTTAACTGTCTTTTTTTTAATTCATTTAAAATATTAGGCCATATTTCATATTTAACAAAAACGGTTAACTCAGGATTAATACTATCTATAAAACGTTTAGCATTTGTTTTTGTGTCTAAAGGAATGTAAACAACAATATCTGCAAAAGGTGCATTTTTTCTTATTTCATAACCAGAAGGAGAGAAAAAGGATAATACAATTTTATGGTTTGGATAATCTTTCCTTAATTCAGTAAAAACAGGTAAGCCTTGCTCATATTCTCCTAAAGACGCACAATGAAACCACAAGGTTTTGTCTTTTGCTTTAATGGTAGCTTTTAATTTTTTAAAAGTTTCTTCACGACCTATTACACCTAGTTTTATTTTGGTGTTAAAAAGGGCAACAATTTTTAATATAAAACTGGCAATGTAAATTCCAAATGAGTACAATAAATTCAATTTTAAAAATGCTTTGTGCTAAAATACATAATTCATTGTTTAGCATTTGTGAATTTTGTAAATTCGTTTTATTAATCGATTACGTAAGTACTTTATAGTAGTTAGATATCATTAATTTACAATAACGTATAATCGTTAAAAACAATAACAAACAAACACATGAAAAAAATCCAAATGGTTGACCTTAAAGGTCAATACAAAGAAATAAAAACAGTGGTTAACGATTCTATCCAAGAAGTTTTAGAAACCACAACTTTTATTAATGGACCAAAGGTTCATGAGTTTCAAAAAAACCTAGAAAATTATTTGGGTGCTAAACATGTTATTCCATGTGCTAATGGTACAGATGCCTTGCAAATAGCGATGATGGGATTAGGTTTAAAGCCAGGAGATGAGGTTATTACTGCCGATTTTACTTTTGCTGCAACAGTAGAGGTTATTGCTTTGTTAAACTTAACACCTGTTTTAGTAGATGTAAATCCAGACGATTTTAACATAAATATAGAGGCAGTAAAAAACGCTATTACGCCCAGAACTAAAGCTATAGTACCTGTCCATTTATTTGGGCAGTGTGCAAACATGGAAGCTTTAATGGCTTTAGCCAAAGAGCATAACTTGTATGTTATTGAAGATAACGCACAAGGAATAGGCGCTAAATATACTAATAGCAGAGGAGAAAAAGCAATGTCTGGAACAATAGGACATGTCGCATCAACATCGTTTTTTCCTTCTAAAAACCTTGGATGTTATGGAGATGGAGGAGCGATTTTTACAAATGATGATGATTTAGCTCATACACTAAGAGGTATCGTAAATCATGGAATGTACGAACGCTACCACCATGATGTTGTAGGAGTAAATTCTCGTTTAGACTCTATTCAAGCAGCAGTTTTAGATGCTAAATTGTCACATTTAGATAAGTACAATAATGCACGAAGAAACGCAGCTAGAGCATACAATAAAGCATTTGCAAATCATCCAAATATAACAACACCAAAAACAGTTAATGGATGCGATAGTATTTGCGATACATGCGATTGCCACGTGTTCCATCAATACACTTTAAAAATTGAAAATGCAGACAGAGATGCCTTGGTAAAACACTTAAATAGTAACGGTATTCCTTGTGGTGTTTATTACCCAATACCTCTTCATAAACAAAAAGCGTATTTAGATTCGCGTTACGATGAAGCTAATTTTAAGGTAACAAACCAGCTAGTAAAAGAAGTTATTTCTCTGCCTATGCACACAGAGTTAGATGGCGAACAAATAACATTTATAACCAAAACTATAATAGATTTTATAGATAATAATTAAAATTTGGGCGAGTCTTTTGGTTTTAATTACCAAAAGTCAGGCTCTACACTATATCTTTTTTGCTTAAAAAAAAGCAAAAAAGGATTCCGTTTCCATCCTTCTCGCAAAAACTAGAATAATTTAAAAGTTAAAGCCCAATTTAAAATGTCAAAAATATTAGTAACTGGAGGATTAGGATATATTGGATCACATACAGTAGTTGCGCTTCAAGAAGCAGGTTTTAAAGTGGTTATAATAGATAATTTATCTAATTCTTCAATACAAGTATTAGAAGGAATCACAGCTATTACAAATCAAGCACCAGAGTTCGAAAATTTCGATTTAAGAGATAAACTTAAAACACAGCATTTTTTTAAAAAGCACAACGATATTTCTGGTATTATTCATTTTGCAGCAAGTAAAGCAGTTGGTGAAAGTGTTGAGAACCCATTATTATATTACGAAAACAATATTAATACCCTCATTTATTTACTTCAAGAGTTATCTAACAGCGAAACCTCTAATTTTATTTTTAGTTCATCTTGTACAGTTTATGGACAAGCAGATATAATGCCAATTACAGAAACGGCTCCTATTAAGCCAGCAGAGTCTCCTTATGGAAACACCAAACAAATAGGAGAAGCAATTATAAAAGATACTTGTAAAGCCAGTATAAATTTTAATGCAATCGCATTGCGGTATTTTAACCCAATAGGAGCACATAAGTCTGCGAAAATTGGAGAATTACCAATAGGAGTGCCTCAAAATCTAGTGCCTTATATTACACAAACAGGATCTGGTATTAGAAAAGAGTTGTCTGTTTTTGGCGATAATTATCCAACACCTGATGGAACCTGTATTCGCGATTATATTCATGTTGTTGATATAGCTAATGCACATGTAATAGCATTACAACGGTTATTAAATAAAAAGCCTCAAACCAATTTTGAAGTTTTTAATTTAGGAACAGGAACTGGAAGTTCAGTACTAGAAATCATTCAGTCTTTCGAACGTGTTTCAAACCAAAAACTAAATTATAAAGTTGTAGATAGGAGAGAAGGAGATGTTATCTGTGCTTATGCAAATATCAAAAAAGCTAACGAGATTTTAGGTTGGGAAGCAAAATCTACTTTAGATGATGCTATGGATTCTGCATGGAAATGGCAACAAACGCTTTAATTTATATTATCATATTCTAAACAATAGTATCAACTTTTTAACAGTTTAATAATTATATTGTATAATAGTTATTGATTTCTAATTAATTATTTGATTAACAAAGACTTAGCTTTTAATTTTTGTAATTGGTTGTAAATCTACGTTTCTTTGTGACTTAATGAAATAGATATTATGAAACTGATACAAGTAAAAAGAGAAACCATTCAAGAAAACAGATTCGCTCCTAAAATGGGACGTTTAAACGCTAAAGTAACTTATGTTAAAAGTCAATTTTTAGGTATTACAATTAAAACCTTACATAAATACAGAGAAACGTATTATGGAGAAGTTAAAGATTGCGAAGAATGTGTTTTAGCTAAATAATAAAATATAGCCTCGATAATTATCGAGGCTTTTTTATGCTTTTTTCTTTTTAAAATTTCCTAAAATTAGTAATCCCATTCCTAACATAACAGACATGTCTGCAATGTTAAAAATTCCTGTTCTAAATACACCTCCTAAATCTATGTGCCAAAAATCTGTTACAGATTTATATATAATTCTATCATAAATATTTGCAATTCCACCACCAATAATACAGCAAAACCCAATTAAAGAAAATTTATCTAAATTTTTATCTCTAAATACATGAATAAGTACGAGTGTGAGAACTACTATAGGTAAAACATTAAGCAAAATAATTTTTAGTATAGGATTGAAATCACTTCCTAAACCTAAAAAGGCACCTTCGTTTTCAACATTATGTAATGTAAAATAATCTCCAATAATTTGAGATTTACTTCCAGCCACAACATTAGCTCTTATCCAAAATTTAGAAATCTGGTCTATAGCAATATTAAAAACAACAAGTAAAATTATAAAAAGCGTTCTTTTATTTTTCATAATTAAGAAGCGCTTTCTATTGTGGCAGATGCAGTTTCAGCTGCTCTATTAATTTTCTTTACTAAACCTTGTAATACTTTTCCTGGACCAACCTCTGTAAAAAGTGTTGCACCATCTGTTATCATTTGTTCTATAGATTGTATCCAACGAACAGGAGCAGTTAATTGAGAAATTAAGTTAGCTTTTATTTTAGCTTCATCTAAAATAGCACTTGCAGTTACATTTTGGTAAATAGGGCAATTAGGTTTGCTAAAACTTGTATTTTCTATGGCAGCTGCAAGTTCTTCTCTTGCAGGCTCCATCATTGGTGAGTGAAAAGCACCACCAACAGGTAGCACTAAAGCACGTCTTGCTCCAGCTTCTTTTAAAGCATCACAAGCTCTATTAATGGCTTCAATTTCTCCAGATATTACAAGTTGTCCTGGACAATTATAATTAGCAGGTACAACAATACCTTTTGTTTCATTACATATTTTTTCAACTAAAGCATCTTCTAGACCTAAAACTGCAGCCATAGTACTTGGTTGTATTTCACAAGCTTTTTGCATAGCTAAAGCACGTTGTGAAACTAAACGCAAACCATCTTCAAAAGTTAAGGTGCCATTAGCAACTAATGCAGAAAATTCACCAAGAGAGTGACCTGCAACCATATCTGGTTTAAAATTTTCACCTAAGGTTTTTGCTAAAATTACAGAGTGTAAAAATATTGCTGGCTGCGTAACTTTAGTTTCTTTTAAAGCTTCAGCAGTACCTTCGAACATAATGTCTGTAATATGAAATCCTAAAATTTCATTTGCATCTTCAAATAAATGCTGAGCTTCTGGTGAGTTTTCGTATAAATCTAAGCCCATTCCTGAGAATTGAGCGCCTTGACCTGGAAATATATATGCTTTCATTGGTTTAATTTTGAATGACAAAAATAGGAATAAATTCTGTAAAAAGTACCAAGACCATTTGTTAGCCTTTTTTACTTTCTTTGTATTTGGTATAGTTTGTTATAACCCAACAACTGCAGCTTCAGCACAACGTTCGCCATCCATAGCTGCACTAATAATGCCACCAGCATAACCACCACCTTCTCCACACGGAAATAAATTAGAAATTTCTGGATGTTGTAAAGTTTCGGTTCTAGGAATATTTACAGGAGAGCTTGTTCTAGATTCTACACCAATTATATTAGCCTCTGCAGTATAATAGCCATTCATTTTTCGGCCAAAAGCTTCAAAGCCTTTTCGTAATCTGCTACCAATTAATTTTGGTAATAGGGAATGTAATGGTGCACTATTTAAACCAGGTTGATAAGACGTTTCGTTTAAAGAGTTTGATAAATTACCTTCTACAAAGTCTGTTAAGCGTTGTGCAGGAGCTGCTTGAGTTCTTCCTCCAGATGTAAACGCAATACGTTCTAAGTTTTTTTGGTATTCTAAGCCTTTTAAAGCACCAAATTGTTCGTATTTTGGGATGTCTTGATCTACATTAATTTCTACTACAATTCCAGAATTTGCAAATTTATTATTGCGTCGAGATGGCGACATTCCGTTTACTACTACTTCGCCATTTGCAGTAGCTGCTGGTACAATAAATCCACCAGGACACATGCAAAAAGAATAAACACCACGATCTTTAACTTGTTGTACTAAACTATAGGAAGCTGCTGGTAAAGATTCATGACGCTCACCAGAACAATGGTATTGTATAGAGTCTATAATGTATTGTGGATGTTCTACACGAACTCCCATTGCAAAAGATTTTGCTTTTAAAGCAATCTTCTTTTTATCTAGAAGATAGAAAATGTCTCTAGCCGAATGTCCTGTTGCCAGAATAACACGGTCTGTTACCATCTCGTTGCCATTTTGCAGTACTATAGATTCTATTTTGTTATTTTTTATATTAAAATCTGTTAGACGCGTTTCAAAATGAACTTCACCTCCAAATTTTATAATATTTTCTCGAATATTTTGAACCACTTTTGGTAGTTTATTAGTTCCAATATGTGGATGTGCATCTACTAAAATTTGCTCTGTTGCACCATGGAAGACTAGATTTTCGAATATTTTTATTACATCACCACGTTTTAAACTTCTTGTATACAATTTACCATCGCTATAAGTGCCTGCACCTCCTTCACCAAAGCAGTAGTTGGAGTCTTCGTTTACAAAATGGTCTTGGTTAATGGCTTTTAAATCGCGTCTACGATCTTGAACATTTTTACCGCGTTCTAGAACAATAGGTTTGTAGCCTAACTCTATACATCTTAAAGCAGCCCACATTCCTGCAGGTCCAAAACCAATAATATGAACGGGTTTTGCCTTAGAAACATCTTTGTAATGAAATTGATAATCTGATTTTTCTGGTAAAGCTTCCTTTATATAAATAGATAATTTATAGTTAAGAATAATCTTAGCTTTTCTGGCATCTATAGATTTGCGCAACACTTTTATTCCTGTAATATCCTCTCTAGGAATGCTTAAATATTGAGCTGCTTTTATTAGCAATATATCACTACATTCTTCGTCTTTTAAGGTTAAACGTAATTGTATGTCTTTTACCATGTTGTAAAATTAGGGAAAAATGATGGTTTTTAACAATAGTAATGTTGATGTTTTCTGGCAATAAAAGTTATGGGTTTACTTGAAGAATATTATTTCTACACGACGATTATCTTTTGCTACATTATTTTTAAGTTTACTTTCTCCATAGCCTTCTATTGTAAAACGGTTTTTACTAACACCATTACTATATAGGTAATTACTTATGGTGCTTGCTCTTCTAAGAGAGAGTTTGTGGTAATAATTAATGGAACCAACGGAATCTGTGTGCCCAATAATTTTAATAGTAAGTTTAGGATTGTTTTTTAATGATTTAACGATTTTATCTAGTAATAAAAAATGATGTTTTCTTATTATTTCATAAGAGTCTGTTTCAAAATGTATTAAAACATCTGAAGGAATTTTAGCCTCTAAAGTACTTAGTAAAACTTCTTGTTTTGGTTTTTTGCCTATACTTTTTAAAGAATTTGTTTCTAGAAACATTGCAGAATCATAAAGTTGGTCTCCAACATCGCTAATACCTAGTTTAAAGTGATATTTAACATTTGGGATTACTTTTGTTCTTGCTGTTAAAATAGTTGTAAACCCATCATACTGGAAAGTTTTTGCTAACTCGAATTTTTTTTCATCTTTTTGAAGTGTTTCTATTGTTGAAACATCGTATGTGAAATTTTCAATATAATATTCTGAATTAATCTTTAAATTTATATGGTCTACAGTAATAGGTGTATTAACATCTCCATTTAATAAGGCTATATTTTTTGATGCTTTAGTGTCTGTATTGGTGACTAAAAATATAAAAACGTCATTAACATTTTTAAATACATATTCAGAATATTCTTCTGAAGCAAAACAGTATTTAAATTCAATTTCGTCTGTAGCAGATATAAGATCAAACTCAAACAAAGCAGTGTCATAACAGCCTTTTCTATCTGCTATTATATTAATATCATTATCACTTAAAAAATTAATTTTTGAGCTTTTTTTTGTGTCGTTGTTTGGTCCCTCAGCATCTTTTGCAACTCCAGTACTCATTATAATACCTTCTTTAAAAAAAAACATTATACTTTGAGGCTGTGGTAAAAGCCCAAAAGTTTTTTTGCTACCTTTAATAGTTGTGTTGCTAATAATTATGTTTTCGCCATCTCCAAGTAGGCTATTCATTAATTGGTTTGCATTAGAAATATTAGATACTTCTAATTGTGCAAAACTTAATTTACTTATAATTAGTAAAATAAATACGATGCTATTTTGTGTTAGTCTTGGTTTAGTGCCTTTCATATGTTAAAAAAGAAAATGCATACTTATGGTTTTCATCTTGAGCATGAACTTTGCTTTCTGTTTCTTTCCACTCTTTTAAATTTAATTCTGGAAAAAAAGTATCTGCTTCGAACGTAGAATGCACACGTGTTAATTCTATTTTAGAAGCAAAAGGCATGGCTTGTTTGTAAATTTCTCCACCACCAATTATAAAAGGCTGACTGTCTCCATTTGCAGCATCTAGAGCATCTTCTATAGAATTCACTACCAAGACGCCTTCTGGTACTTGGTAGTCTTTCTGTCTTGAAATCACAACATGAGTTCTATTAGGAAGCGGTTTTGGGAAGCTTTCAAAAGTTTTACGACCCATTATTATGTGGTGTCCAGAAGTTAAAGATTTAAAACGCTTTAGGTCGTCTTTTAAGTGCCAAATAAGATCATTATCTTTTCCTATTTCGTTGTTTTCTCCTGCAGCGACAATAATTGTTAGGCTTTTATGGTGTTTAATTGTTTGTATTGCCTCTTTTTTAACTTCAGGTTGGATAGTCCTTTTTAATGCTTCAATTTTTTCTTGTTGTTTTGCAACTAACTTTTCTATTTCCGATTTCTCCCAGTCTTTACCCATAAATTTATTAGTAATAAACACATTAAACACATGGTATAAAAAGAAAAATAACCATACAGAAATAGCAATTACAAACCAATTTAAGCCAAAAATGGTAAGGTCTTTTCCAATGCCTAAAACAGTATTAGCAAGTATTAGAAATACTGCGCCAATTAAGAAAATTACAAAATGGACATATAGTCCTTTTTTTTGTTTAACACGACGTTGTGCGTTTTCTATAAGTGCTAATTGCTCTTGATTTATTTGTGGTTTTTGTTTTTTTTTTCCAAACATAAAAGTGTTTTTAATTTAAATATTAGATGATTTGTATTAATCTCTAATAATTTATTTATTTCTGGCATCTTTTTTTGCTTGCTTTAATTGTTTTTCAATTTTTTTTGCAAGTTTTCTTTTGTCACGTTCTATTGCCTTTTTTTCTTTTTTAGTTAAAACTTTTGTGCTGCCTCCTACCATGAAATTTATTGGTAAAGCAAAAGTAACGTTAACCGGTTTGCCTTTATGCATGCCTGGTTTTTTAAATATAGGTATTAAATTAATAAGCCTTCTACTTTCTTCTTCCAATTTGGGATGTGGAGCTCTTACTCTAATATTGTCGACTAAACCATCTTTATTTATACTAAATAAAGTGTGTATTCTATTTTTTCCGCTAGGTAAGTTTAAATCTGTAGCGAGATCTACATTAAAATTTTTAATAATAAGTAACATCATTTAATTATTCATGCATTTTTTTAATGCTTGATTACTAAGAGATTCGTTACAGTTGGCATGAATTGGAACGCGTTCAATAACAGTAAAAGCTATTTCTTCTGCATCTGTATTTGTTTTACCTTCATCTGTGAGTGAAATTATTTCGTCTTTTGTTTCTTCTTGTGAAAAACCTAAACTTATAGAAAAGAATAATAGTAGTGTTTTAAATGTTTTTTTCATAAAATTTATACCGCAACTGCACCTTTAATGTGTGGATGCGGATTGTAATCTTCCAACGTAAAATCTTCAAATTTAAAATCGAAAATATTTTTAATATCTGGATTTAACTTCATTTTTGGCAATGGTCTGCAATCGCGAGAGAGTTGTAATCCTAATTGCTCAACATGATTGTTGTAAATATGTGCGTCTCCAAAGGTGTGAATAAACTCTCCAGCTTGGTAGCCACAAACTTGTGCCATCATTTCTGTGAATAATGCATAAGAAGCAATGTTAAAAGGAACACCAAGAAAGATGTCTGCACTACGTTGGTAGAGTTGGCAAGACAATTTACCATCTGCTACATAAAACTGAAAAAAGGCATGGCAAGGTGGTAAAGCAGCTTTACTATTGGCAACATTCTCGTCGAAAGATTTTGAGGTGTCTGGTAAAACTGAAGGATTCCAAGCAGACACCATCATGCGTCTACTATTTGGATTGGTTTTTAATGTGTTAATAACATCTGTAATTTGGTCTACCTCATCACTATTCCAATTACGCCATTGGTGACCGTAAACAGGTCCTAAATCACCGTTTTTATCTGCCCAACTGTTCCAGATTTTAACCCCATTTTCTGTTAGGTAATTAATATTTGTATCACCTTTTAAAAACCAAAGTAGCTCGTATATAATAGATTTTAAGTGTAGTTTTTTAGTTGTAACCATTGGAAAACCTTCGCTTAGATCAAAACGCATTTGGTACCCAAAAACACTTTTTGTTCCTGTACCAGTTCTGTCTCCCTTTTCGTTTCCGTTTTCTAAAACGTGCTTTACTAAGTCGTGATATTGTTTCATAATATTATTCCTGTAAAGACAGGAATCTCTTAATTAATAATAATGTTGCTAAAATTTTAAATTATAAAAATTACTAATACGAATTTAAAGAAAAAGTACTTTTACGATAAATTCTTATGGCTATTTATATGAAAAGTTATTAACGTTGAATTTTTTTATAAAAAACGCTCGAAACAATTTACCGTTAGGAGCGTTTTTAAAATATGTTGTATTTCTCTCAATTAAAAGCTTCTTGCTTTTGTAAGAAATTAGTTTATCCAATAATCATTCCTGCAATTGTAGCAGAAATTAAAGAAGCGATTGTTCCACCAATTAGTGCTTTCATTCCAAATTTAGAAAGTTGTTTTCGTTGTCCTGGTGCTAAAGAACCTATACCTCCAATTTGTATTCCAATAGAGGCAAAGTTAGCAAATCCACAAAGCATATAAGTAGCTATGATAATAGATTTCTCGTAAGTTAAATGTGTTGCGTTTGCAACATTTTTAAGTTCTGCTAATTGTATGTAGCCTATAAACTCACTTGCTGCTAATTTAATACCTAAAAGTTGTCCCATTAATGCCATATCTTCTTCTGCAACTCCCATTAACCACATTAAAGGCGCAAAAAGATATCCAAGGATAAGC
The DNA here is from genome assembly GCF_037625555.1 of Lacinutrix sp. Taxonomy (GTDB): domain Bacteria; phylum Bacteroidota; class Bacteroidia; order Flavobacteriales; family Flavobacteriaceae; genus Lacinutrix. The sequence goes on along the minus strand of NZ_JASJHV010000140.1, from coordinate 51,918 downwards.
TCTAACGATAAGCTTTGGTAAGGTGTGTTGGCAGTAATAAGTGTATTTAGAGATGTCACTTCTCCAATTGCGCCAAGAATGCCATTAAACATTGCTATGAAAGCAACAAATACTAAAAGCATAGCACCTACATTTACAGCTAATTTTAAACCTTCTGTTGTTCCATTTGCTATAGCATCTAAAAAATTAGAACCTATTTTTTCTTGAGATACAGTTACATCTGTATCGATTTTTTCAGTTTGTGGATATAATATTTTTGAAATTACAATAGCTCCTGGAGCAGCCATAACAGAAGCTGCTAATAAATGTTTGGCGTAAAATAATTTTAAAGCTTCGTCTTCTCCTCCTAGAAAACCTATATAAGCCGCTAATACAGCTCCTGCAACAGTTGCCATACCACCAATCATGACAAGTAGAATTTCAGACTTATTCATTTTTTCTAAATAAGCTTTTATTAAAAGTGGTGCTTCAGTTTGACCTAAAAAAATGTTTCCTGCAACGCTTAAGCTTTCGGCTCCAGAAATACCTAATACTTTAGATAATAACCAACCTAATGCTTGAACAAGCTTTTGTATAACACCTAAATAGAAGAGTACAGAAGTTAAAGCAGAAAAGAATAGAATTGTTGGTAGTACTTGAAAAGCGAAAATAAACCCAAAAGAATTAACATCTAACATGCCACCAAATAGAAACTCGCTTCCTGCTTGTGTAAAGCTTAAAAGTTCTATAAAACCTCTTCCTATAAATTCGAAAATGGTTTTTATAAAATCAACTTTTAATACTCCAATGGCGATAACCAGTTGTAAGGCTAGGCCTAATCCTACTGTTTTCCATTTAATTGCACGTCTATTACTACTGAATAAAAATGCAATAAAGATTAAAGAAATCATTCCTAATAAACCTCTCAAAAGACTATTAATCGAGAAACCCTGACTTGGGATAATTGAGTCATTATCGGTTGTTGTAATATCAGCTTTTGCTAATTTATCTTCAATAGATTTGTCAGAGTTATTTGTAACTGAACTAAATCTAGCAATACTTTTTTTTCCAGAAAACACTAACGTAGAATCTGTAAACTCTCTTATTTTATATTTTACAATTGTATCGTTTGGCTCATCGAAATATAGAACTAATACATTGTTTTGATGTATGTAATCTCCATTTGCTTGGACTTCAGTTTCAGATTTTAAAAAACTAAAAGAGCCATTATTAAATTCTAAAAATTTGAAATCATCAATCTCAAAAGGAACTTCTCCATAAACATAAGATGAAGCTGGAATATTTTCCCATGTTTTCTCTAAATCCTGCCCAAAAGAAGTTATTATTCCAAAAAAAATAGCTGTAATAGTTAATAGTAAATTCTTAATCATAAGGTTAGCGTTTAGAAATCTCATCACGAATTTTTGCCGCTTTTTCGTAGTCTTCGTTTGCAACAGCTTCGTTTAGGAGGTTATTTAATTCTTCTAGAGTATGAGATTTGTAGTCTTCTTTTGTAATATGTTCTAATTCTTCATTAATTATGTCTTCAACTAGAATACTGTCTATATCTGTATCTTCATCTTCTTTACTTGGATCTACCTTTAAGTAGATTCCAGCTTTGTCTAATATGTTTTTATAAGTAAAAATTGATGCTTGAAAACGTAAAGCTAAAGCAATAGCATCACTGGTTCTAGCATCGATTATTTCTTCAATATTATCACGTTCGCAAATTAAGCTAGAATAAAAAACACCATCTACTAATTTATGGATGATAACTTGTTTTACAACAATATCAAATCTATCTGCGAAATTTTTAAATAAGTCGTGAGTGAGTGGACGAGGAGGACTAATTTCTTTTTCAAGAGCAATAGCAATAGATTGTGCTTCAAAAGCACCTATTACGATTGGTAATTTGCGTTCTCCATCTACTTCGTTTAATATTAAAGCATACGCGCCATTTTGTGTTTGGCTGTATGATATTCCTTTTATTTTTAGTCTTACTAAACTCATATATTAAAAATAAAAAAACGATTTAAATTGTAAAATGCAACTTAAACCGCTTTTTTACGAGCACAATTTATAAAAAATTAAGCGTTTGTCGCTTTAAATGCTTTTAATTTTTCGATAAGTGTTGGTACTACTTCAAAAGCATCACCAACAATCCCATAGTCAGCAGCTTTAAAGAAAGGAGCTTCAGGATCTGTATTAATTACAACTTTTACTTTACTAGCGTTTATTCCTGCTAAATGTTGAATTGCTCCAGAAATACCAATAGCTATATATAAATTAGAAGCTACAGGTTTTCCTGTTTGTCCAACGTGTTCACTATGAGGTCTCCAGCCTAAATCACTAACTGGTTTAGAACATGCTGTTGCTGCACCTAGAACTTCGGCTAATTCTTCTATCATTCCCCAATTTTCTGGGCCTTTTAATCCTCGACCAGCTGATACTACTATTTCGGCATCTGCAATTGTTACTTTATCTGTAGCTTTATCTACTGATTGAACTGTTATACCAGATTCTGGAAGTGTAGGAGAAAAATCTTCAGAAGTAGCACTTCCGCTATTTTCAACCAATCCAAAAGCATTATTAGAAACGCCTACTATTTTTACATCTGTATTAATAGTGGTCATATTAAAAGCTTTATTTGTAAACGCTGTACGTTTTACCGTAAATGGAGTTGTGTTTGATGGTACTCCAACTACATTTGAAGCGTAACCTGCGTTTAATCCAACTGCTAAAACAGGAGCTAAATATTTGCTGTCTGCACTTTGGCTAACCACAACTACTTTAGCATCTTCTTTTTCTGCTGCTTGCTTTATAATTGCTGAATATGATTTTGCATTAAATTTATCTAAAGCAGAATTTATAACATTCAATACTTTATCTACTCCATAATTCCCTAATTCGCTTGTATCTGTTGCATTTACTGTAACAGCTGTAACAGTAGTTTTTAATTGGTTTGCTAATGCTTTTGCATAAGAAGCGACCTCTAAAGCTGTCTTCTTAAATTTTCCGTTTTCTGATTCTGTATATACTAAAATTGACATGTTTATTTTTTTTAAGATGATTAAATGACTTTTGCTTCGTTATGAAGTAAGTTTACTAACTCGTCTATGTTTCCTGCGTCTACTAATGTAACAGCACCTTTAGGTGCTGGCTTTTCAAACTGTACAGAAGAAGTGTCTGTGTTTGCATTTGTAGGTTCTATTACAGTTAAAGGTTTTTTACGAGCCATCATTATACCTCTCATGTTTGGAATACGTAAATCGCTTTCTTCAACTAATCCTTTTTGTCCTCCAATTACTAAAGGTAAACTTGTTGAGACTGTTTCTTTTCCTCCATCAATCTCTCTTGAAGCTGAAGCGCTTGTGCCTTCAACTTCTAAATTAATACAGTTAGTTACAAAGTTTGCACCTATTAATTCAGATAACATTCCTGGAACCATAGCTCCATTATAATCAATAGATTCACGACCAGCAATTACTAAATCGTATCCACCATCTTGTGTTACTTTTGCTAATTCTTTAGCAACCTGAAAGCCATCTTTAGCTTCTGTATTTACCCTTATTGCTGCATCTGCACCAATAGCTAAAGCTTTACGTAAAGTAGGTTCTGTTTCTGCACCACCAACATTTACAACATCTACAGTTGCACCTTGTTTCTCTTTAAACCACATGGCACGCGTTAATCCAAACTCATCGTTAGGGTTTATTACAAATTGTACACCATTTGTGTCGAATTTAGAATCTCCATCTGTAAAATTAATTTTTGATGTAGTGTCTGGTACGTGACTTATACACACTAAAATTTTCATATTTTTTTTTTAAAATTAAGACAATTTTTTAAAAAACGCTTTACTATAACGTTATCGCCATAGGTTAAATCTAAGCTTCTTTTTTCAGCTTACGAAGATAAATATTTTATTTCATAAAAATACTATGCACGCATAGTAAATTTTAAATAAATTCTTCTGCTTTAGTTTATAGTTATTCCTATTTTTGTTTCAATATTATAAAGAATATGAAGACAATTCAATTTAGAGATGCTATATGCGAAGCCATGAGTGAAGAAATGCGCAGAGATGAAAGCATTTATTTAATGGGTGAAGAAGTAGCAGAATATAATGGTGCTTACAAAGCATCTAAAGGTATGTTAGATGAGTTTGGTGCCAAAAGAGTAATAGATACTCCTATTGCAGAGCTTGGTTTTGCAGGAATAGCTATTGGTTCTACAATGACAGGTAATAGACCTATTGTAGAATACATGACTTTTAATTTCTCTTTAGTTGGTATTGATCAAATAATAAATAATGCTGCTAAAATTAGACAAATGTCTGGTGGCCAATTTAAATGTCCAATAGTTTTTAGAGGACCAACAGCATCTGCAGGACAACTAGCAGCAACTCATTCTCAAGCTTTCGAGAGTTGGTTTGCCAATACTCCTGGTTTAAAAGTTGTAGTGCCTTCTAATGTTTACGATGCCAAAGGACTATTAAAATCTGCAATTCGTGACGACGATCCAGTAATTTTTATGGAAAGTGAACAAATGTATGGAGACAAAGGCGAAGTTCCAGAAGGAGAGTATACTATCCCATTAGGTGTTGCAGATATAAAAAGAGAAGGAACAGATGTTACTATAGTTTCTTTTGGTAAAATTATTAAAGAAGCTTATAAGGCAGCAGACGAGTTAGCTAAAGAAGGGATTTCTTGCGAAATTATAGATTTACGTACTGTTAGACCTTTAGACAAAGAAGCTATTTTAAAATCTGTTAAAAAAACAAACCGTTTGGTAGTTTTAGAAGAAGCTTGGCCTTTTGGAAATGTTTCTACAGATATTACTTACATGGTTCAAGCTGAAGCTTTCGATTATTTAGACGCACCAGTAGTAAAAATTAATACAGCAGATACTCCTGCTCCATATTCACCAGTATTATTAGCAGAATGGTTACCAGATTATAACGAGGTAATTAAAGCGGTAAAAAAGGTGATGTATAAATAAAAACATTTAAAAAGTTAAAGACAAACTTCATTAGCACATTTGTTGATGAAGTTTTTTGTTTATATCGGAATTCTATGAAAAATAAATTACTTCTATTAATCTTTGCATTAATATCTTTTACTGCCTTAGCACAAACTAAAGTTAGTGGTCATGTGTATGATGAGGCTAACGATCCTGTACCTTATGTTAATATTTATTTTGAAGGCACAAGCATTGGTACAATTACAGATGAGAATGGAACTTATTACATAGAAGATGATGAAACTCATGAGGCCATCGTGTATTCATTTATTGGTTTTCAAACACAAAATGTAAAACTAACACAAAAGGTAAACTACAAGTTTAATGTTGTATTGCTAGAGGATACAGCTACTCTTGATGAAGTTGTTCTTGTAAGTGGTAAGCAACCAAAGAAAAATAATCCTGCAATAGATATTCTTCGTAAAATATGGGCAAATAAAAGAAGCAATGGTTTAAAACAGTATAAACAATACCAATACGATAAATATGAAAAGGTAGAGTTCGATTTAAATACAATTGATAGCGCAACAATGAAAAGTAAATTATTTAAAGGGATGGAATTTATTTTCGAGCAAGTAGATACATCTAAAGTAACTGGTAAAACGTATTTACCAATGTTTATAAACGAGTCTTCTGCGCAAGTTTATGGAGATAATATTATAAAAGAAAAACGCGAGATATTAAAAGGTAACAAAAATTCTGGTTTTAGTAATAACCAAGTTATTATTGATTTTGTTGATGATTTGTATAGTGATTATGATATTTATAATAACTATTTAAAATTTTTCGATAAGAGTTTTACCAGCCCAATTTCTAGAACAGGAATTCAAACCTATAATTATGTTTTAGCAGACAGCTCTTTTATAGATAATAAATGGTGTTATAATATTATTTATTATCCACGTAGAAAAAACGAGTTAACCTTTAAAGGCGATTTTTGGGTTGCAGACACCACTTTTGCTATTAAGAATATTAATATGCAAGCTTCTAAAAGCGCAAATATTAACTGGGTTAAAGAAATATATATTGAACAAGACTTCGATGTTTTAAACGATTCAACATTTTTAATAAAGAGAGATTATTTTATGTCTGATTTTGCTTTTAATAAAAAAGAAAAATCTCAAGGTATTTATGGAAAACGAACAACCTTATATAATAATTATAAGTTTAATGAAGAGAAAGAGCCTAAATTTTATAAAGAAAAAATTTACAGCTTTGATGAAGATTTGTATAACCAAGACGAAGCCTTTTGGGATAAAAACAGAATGGAATCTTTAAGCAAAGATGAACAAGGTGTCTATGTCATGCTTGATTCTTTAAAGAAAACTAAAAAGTTTAAACGATTATATAATTTAGGAAGCATATTAGCTTCTGGCTACATAGAGTTTGATGAGCTAAATTTAGATTATGGGCCTATTTTTTCAACATTTGGTTATAATGAAGTTGAAGGAGTAAGGTTAAGAGGTGGTGGAAGAACCTATTTTGGACAAAACGATTTATGGCGTTTAGAAGGATTTCTAGCTTATGGTTTTAAAGACGATAAATTTAAATATGGCATTTCTGGTAAATGGTTAATAGATAAGAAAAGTAGATTAATTATTTCTGGAGGAAACCGGAGAGATGTAGAGCAAATAGGAGCAAGCTTAACAAGCTCTACAGATGTTTTAGGACGTAGTTTTGCATCTTCATCTGTTGTAAATACAGGAATTAACGATAAGTTAACGACTGTTAATTTAACCACTTTAGCATTAGAAGCAGAAGTGTTTAGAAATTTTGTTACGCGCTTAAGTGGAACCTATAAAACACTAGAGTCTGCATCACCAACCTTTAGTTTAGATTATTTTACAGATGCAAGCCAAACTACAACAGAATCGGAAGTTAAACAATACGAAACTGCTTTATCTCTTTCTTATTTTCCAAAACGAGAAATGACAGGTTTTGGTGTAGAACGTAGAACAAAAAACGATGACTTTGCTAGGCTTTTTGCGCAAGTTACTGTTGGAGATCCAGATTTGTTTAATAGTGATTTCGATTATAAGAAACTACAGTTTTCTTACTACCAACCATGGGCTTTGGGTAGTTTAGGTCGCTTAACAACTAGTCTTGAGGTAGGTAAAACGTACGGAGAAGTTCCATTAGGCTTAATGAGTGTTGTACCTGGAAACCAAAGTTATTTTTCAATATATAATACGTTTTCTAATTTAGATTTTTATGAATTTGTAACAGATGAATATGCCACGCTTCATGTAGAACATAATTTTAATGGACGTTTGTTTTCAAGAATTCCTTTGCTTAAAAAATATAACCTTAGAGCTATTGTTGGATTTAGAGGAGTCATGGGTAACGTGTCGCAACAAAATAGAGACATAAATGCTTCAGGTTTAGTTTATGTTGCTCCAAACAAAGAAGCTTATTACGAATACAGCGTTGGTGTTGGTAATATTTTTAAAGTCTTTAGAATAGATTTTAACTTTAGAGGAAATTATTTAGATCCAATTGTAAATCCTGATGCTAGAAAATTTGGTGTAACAGGTAGCTTTGGGTTTTATTTTTAATCCACATAATACTTAGAGTATATAAAAATAGGCTTCCATTTGGAAGCCTATTTTTATATTTTTTAGTCTTAAATATTAAGTTTTAAAATGAAGTAGCTAGATTTAAAGAAAGACCTGTGTTTTCTGGTACAATTCTACAAACACCACCAACACATAGTAAGCCACCACGTTGTCTTCCGTAATTTAAAGCAACACGAGTAGCACCTTTAGTATAGCTGCCACCAATATTATAATAATGTGCCTTTGTTTCTGTGCTAAACTCATTATCATTACCATAATCATAAATATCTGAAACGTAAAAGCCTAGTCTTCTATTTGCAATATATTCTAAAGTTCCACCTACCCAGTTTTTTCTGTCCTGTTTTGTCCATAAATGTTGTGCTTCTACTCTAAAAGATTTTCCTTTACCTAGCTTGTGTGTAACATCAAAAATAGCAACTTGAGATTTTATGTCACCATCTGTGCCTAGGTTTCCTCCCAAGGCAACACCTTTATCAATAATAGAGTTTATATATGTGAAAATTGAAGACCAATTTTTAGATATTTTCTTTCTTACTTCAAAGTTAAAGTCTCTGTTTAAGCGCTTACCAAACTTTAAAAACTCGGCATTGTAAGTAGATTCTGCCTGATCAAACTCGGCATCTAAGAGTGCCCAATATGCAAAGTTGGCTGTAAATTTTGTTCCATATTTACCACCTAAAGTAGAGCCTTTTTTAAAGTTGGAAAAAACATCAAGGTTGTTACCTATTTCTCCGGCTTGTCCACCAAAATTTTGTAAAAATAATCCAGGCTGTACATTATAGATATATATGTTTGCTAAAGAATAGTCTTGCTGTTTAGTTAAAGTAGGAAGGTAATTAAAGTTTTGCATGTTAAATTGAAACTCAACAGAAGAAATATCTGCTGCATTTCTTTCAGCAGTAGAAACCATGTTTTCTATACGTCTAAATGTAGAAATAACTCCTAATCCTTTTTTACTATATCCTGCTGTAAAAATAAGGGCGTTTCCATCAAAATATTTTCCTTCAAGAACGCCAGTTCCTGGTAAAGAAGGAGGGATAAAAGAAACATCTTCTCCTTTTAAAGCATATTCTGTTTTAAAATAAACATTCCCTAAATCTAAATCTAATCTAGCTGAGTAAGAATTTATCATTTCAGGAAAAGCAGAAGTGTCAAACTCGTAATCTGGATCAAACTCATCTACTGGAGGCGTAAAATCTTCTTGTTTGCCTACGTAGCTAAAGCCTAAATTTAAACGATTTACACCTTTGATTTCTAATACTTTTGAAACATCAAAATTAGCATCAAAACCAAAAATATCACTATCGGATACATTAAAAGCAATACGTTGTTGCCCATATAATGCTGTAACATCAAAATAGTCTGTAGGAGCATATTTAACACGTCCACCTCTTAAAGCTGTATTAAGACCTAGTTGTCTTTCTTCAAAGGCACGTAGTAATAAACCGCTACCAAATTGTTCATAAAAGTAACCTGCTGTAACGTCTAATTGCTCGTTTCTAAAATTAGCATAATAGGTTGCTATTTGTGTATCGTTATATTCTGGATAATAGTTAATAAGTGGAAAAGGTTCGTAACTTTCAGCTTGTAAGCCTACTGTAAAGTTCTTTAAAAAATTATAATCTAAGCGTAAATAACTATTAACTCTTACGTGTTCATCTCTTAAATCAAATTCAGCAATGGGATCTACAAACTCACCTAATTTAGAGTCATTAGTGTACCACTGCGCATTAGTTTCTAAATTACCAGAAAGGTTATCTAAAAATTGTGAAAATATCGTATTGTCTTCTGTATCTGTTTCTTGTGCAAAACTTACAATAGGAAGTATTAGCACAATGAAAATTGCGATTTTTTTCATTTAGGTTGGTTGGTTGATTAGTTTTTGTAGTTTAAAAATGTTTTTTGATTTCTTCGAATAATTCGTCTTCAGCTCCAGGTGTATAGCCAGAATGTCTATACACAATTTTTCCGTTTTTTATTATTAATGTAAGTGGAACAGTTGCTGCTCCTAATTCTCTTTTGAGGTCATTATTAGTGTCTAGTAAGATGTCAAATTCCCATGATTTTCCATTTACTAAAGGCTTTACGCGATTTACAGTTCTAGAGTCATCTACAGAAACAGCATATAGTTTTACATTTGTTTCTTCCTGCCAATCTGTATAAACATCATTTATTGCATCTAATTCGTTCTTGCAAGGTACACACCAAGTAGCCCATAATGAGACAACAATAAGATCATTGTCTTTACTTATTTTTTGTAAGCTAGTTGTGTTTCCATCTAAAGTTTTAATTTCTATAGAAGGTAAAGTTTCTTGAGCTGTAACATTAATAGTTATAGCAGTTAATAATAAAAGAAGGAATTGTTTCATTTGATATATTATTAAATATTTTTTATAAAATTAGTGATTTATTTTTGAATTTTTTGATAAATATGTTATAGATTAGAACATTGAAACAAAAATTGTCTGAGATAATGGATAATTAGTATTTATTAACAAAACACATACCAAAATGAGAGTAAAAAGTATTTTAAAAGAATTAGTAGTATTAACCTTCGTGGTTTTTGCATTTGCATGTAGCGGTTCTGATGATGGAAGTGGAGATGGAAATGGTGGAGGTGGAGGAGGAGCTGCGGCAACTTCAATTACTGTAACAGGTAACCCATCTAGTGCTCTTACAGGAGAAGCTGTAACTTTTACTGTTGTAAACAATTTAGGTACAGATGTCACTTCAAGTTCAGTGCTAACACTTGGAGGTGCAGTAATTGCAAATCCTTACACATTTACTTCTGCTGCAGATTTTACTGTTACTGCTACTAATGGTAGTCTAACTAATTCTGTAACTATAAATGTTCAAGAAGCAAGTACTCCAACTGCATTAACTCTTACAACAAATGTAAATGATTTTTGGTTTGATTCAGGAAGTGCTGCTTTTGTAGTAACAGATAACTTTGGAGTTAACCAAACTGGTTTGGTTACTTATACTGCAGAGTCTGGAACATTAACGAATCCTGCTACTTTTGCAAGTGCTGGTACATATAATGTTTATGCAACTTATGTATTACCTGATGGTTCTGATTTAGTTTCTAATACAGTTGTTTTAAATGCAGTAGCATCTACACATACAACTAAAGTTATGATTGAAGATTATACAGGTACATGGTGTGGTTATTGCCCAAGAGTTGCTTCTTCTTTAGAAGATGCAGTAAACCAAAACGGTAATATTATACCAGTAGCAATACATGATGATAACCAAATGTTATTTCCATATGCTAACCAAATGGAAAGTGCTTTTGGTGTTAATGGATTTCCAACTGCTAAAATTAATAGAACAACAACGTGGAATGAAAACTTTAACCAATTGTCTTCACACATAAATACGAGACAAAATATGGGATTATCAATTACTTCTTCTCTTTCTGGCTCTACAATTACTGCTGAGGTAAACGTACACTATGATTTAAAAGCAAGTTCAGATAATAGAATTGTTGTTTATTTATTAGAGAATGGTTTAGTTTACAACCAAGTAAACTATTATAATGGAGATTCTTCAAGCCCTTGGTACCAAACAGGTAATCCAATTGTAGGTTTTGTACATGATCATGTAGCACGTACTGTTTTTACAGATGTTTTTGGTGATGCAATACCAGCGGCAGATTCTGATACAGGGAGCACACACACAGCTAACTATACTTTAACTGTTCCTGGAACAGTTCAAGATACAAGTGAATTAGAGCTTGTTGCTTTTGTAGTTGGCCCAGATAACAAAGCGTTAAATGTTCAAAAAGCTGATTTAGGAGAGAATAAAGATTTCGACTAATATTGTTTTATATATAGAAAAAGGCTTCCATGTTTGGAGGCCTTTTTTTTGTTTAATTATCTAGTTAATTTTACTTTTAAAACAAGACTAAAAAAAAGCGAACCATTTTGGTCGCGCTTTTTTTATACATTATTATCTCCTTTTAAAAGTAGTGTTTTTATACTATGGGTGTATTGTATTAAATGGTGGTTTGTATATTGCTTTATGAGTCCTAAGAATCATGTAGAAATTCAATTTGATGCAATGCTAGAGACTTCTAGGTTTATTCAAATTTTTATTTGTTGTTAATCTTCTGGTAATTGTTCTTGTATTTGATACGTACTAAAGTTTAAAAAATTACTCGGGTGAACTAAAACATTCTGAAGCACAAAAGGTGTGTCTGGTTCTGTTCCTGTATATTGAGTTTTTCCATCCATGTTTATGTCATTAGAACTGTATCCATTCACCACGTATGTTGGTAAATTAAGTAAGTTTCCCAAATCACTTAATACTTCAGACAAAATACTTATAATGTCTGGAGTGACTCCAGAATACTGTACTACAGTATCACTATTTACATTCCCTGCCCACATTGCTAATGTGTCTGAAGGCATTCCAAAGTTAGTTTGTGCATTAGAGCCAAATGTAATTGGTTTAGTTACGTCGCTAAAATTAATACTTGTAGTAATTATCGATAACGCTATAGGTGTACTTGATATAATACTTAAATGGTTTCTATGTTTAATAGCAACATAGTAATTAGTACCTGGAACATCGAATGCAAGACTAGAAATACCATCAATATCTAAAATATCACCATCTCTTTGTAATAATGCTGATTTTTCTGCAATTATCGATGTGTTATCATTTGCATCTCGTAGTTCTACCCATACCCAATCAATAATATTATCCTCAAGAGCTCCAGTGCCAGTAATACCAACACTATAAAAATGTTAGTTGGAATGCTAATGGTGTCGCTATAAGGACTAATTGCAGGTATTAATCGTCACGCATTAAGTTTTCTTCGCCTGTATTTGGGTTTAATGCAGGTCCTAGTACCTCAAGATGTTTTAGGTATAAGTAGAACTGCTTCTCCAGACTTAGGTGCTTACCAGCATATTACTTTTGATTAGAAATAATCTATGAATTTTTTTGTTTGAATTATGTTAAACAAAATAGATTTACTGTAAAACAACCTTTTTAGTAGTTAATTTTCCATCTTCATCTTTTAAACTAAACAAATAAACACCTTTTGCATAATTGCTAATATCAACTTTGTTTTTATTAGGTGTAAGTACTTGTTCTAATAATTGTCTACCTAAAATATTATAGACTATTAATTTAGTTTTTGATTTAATATTATTAATAGTTACTTTACCATTAGTTGGGTTTGGATGTACGCTTAATTTAGGTGCTTGAAGAACAATCTTAACACTTAAGTCTCCTTTTTTTAATATTTCGTCTAACGCAAATTCTACATTTCCCGAAGTTAATGTTACGTGAGGTTCGTTATTGTCTGGCATATACCAGTTTACAAATGGTGTTTGTGAGTTAGTGGTTGTAATTCCATCCCAAGGTGTATCTCCTATTCCTAAATTAATATTTTGAAACCAATTTATGTTTGGGTTTGTATTTAAAGCCATACCACTAACTGTTGGAATAAAATTAAAATAATCTGTAGATAATGAGGCAAAAAACGCATCAATTGTTGCATCTGTTCCAACCATTCCAGCTGCTAGAGCACCTAAGTCAAATAGGCCTCCAGGAGCTGCATCTACACCATTAGAATATAAAAAAGCTCTAGAGTCTGGCTCTGCATTAATGTCACAAAAACAAATCCAAGGAGCATTTATCCATATATCATCAATTTTAATAGTCTGATTGGCTAATGGTGTAAACCAAGTATCAAAATAGGCATCTGTTAAGGTTGCTACTCCTGGCAAAAATGCATCAATTACTTTGTTTCCAGGAATTAAATCGTTTCCGTTTTTATCCTGATAAGGGTTTCCAATTCCACTTCCATTAATGAGGGAAACATTTCTTGTTGTTTCAGGAAAACCAGTACTTGTCATGCTATTAATACTGTTAAAAAATATAGTTGAGTAAGGGTGTGCTACTGGTAGTAGAATATTTGAATTAAATTCTGCAATTTCTCCATTTGCTAAATGTGGTTCAAAATGATCTGTAAGCATTTGCCTTGCTGCAGCCGATTTTAACATTCCATCTACAATTGGTCTAACGGCTTCAAGACTAAAATCACCAACCCATGTATCTAGACCGTATCCTAAGTAGTTGAATAAATGTTGAAAACCAATTGGCACATTTGCACCTAAATGAGGAGAGTCGAAAGATAGCCATAAACGTGTTTCGTGGTCAATAGAATTAGCTTCCATATAATTTAAAGCGTATCGAGTTATAAGTCCACCCATGCTTGGGCCAATAATAACATTCTCCTCGCTACCTATTTTTTGCGAATTAATTAAATTTATTACTTCGACTACACTAAAAGCATTGCGCTCAATAAAATCTGCACCACCATCTACTAATAAACTTCCAGGATAATCAAGTACATCTATAACAGTATCTCCATTAACATCTGTCGAGTTTTCCAGAGATTGTAATGTTCCATTAGATAAAAGAAAGTAGGAAGGGAAATTAATTAAGACCACATCATAGTCATCATTATTTCTTACTTGGTCTGCAAGATTTTGTGTTGTACCATTATCGTCAAAATTTAATAAATCATATATTCCAGATATATTTCTTGTATCGCTTGGATCGAAACCATCAATAATAAAAATGGGCTTGTCTAAACTATTGTCTGCACCTAAAAAAACTTCATATTCAGCCAAACCAGCGTGTGATATTGCTCCATTATAATTAGATAAATTGGCAACAATAGAAGATGTAATATCAGATGGAGTCATTTTATTTTGAGAACTTAAATCTTTTTTAGAGTTTTCAATAATAATGCTTGAATACCTTGTTGTAATTTCTCCATTAGATAATTTTATATTGAATATGATGTTTTTTTTGCCTTCTACTGTATAATTTACTGTAACTGGTGTATTAAAATTTAATTCTATAAATCCATTACCATTATTAAAATCGGCCTGAATAGAAACAATAGAGTTGTTTGTGTTATTTATATAGAAATCATCATTTAAAACATAAGTGGTGTTTAAGCCTCTTTTAGTTGAGGCTAATGGAGCGATAAGCGTTGATGTATTGTAGTTGAAAATATAATCAGTATTTATCCTGCTAACAAGGCCATTATTTACAGAAACGTCATTGTTTTTAAGATTGTTTTTGTTTAAGGCTTCATATTCTATATGCATTAGCCCAATACTAATAATGCTAGAAGAATTAATTGGAATATTAAAGCGTTGCAGATTCTTAAAGTTGTTAAACAACTCATTATTGTTATTAGCAAACTCTTTATATTGTTGAATGAAACCAAGCATAGAATAAGTATCACTATTTTTTGCTATAGATGATAATGGACTGGCATTTTCAACAAAAAGATTAGTTTTTAAATCAGATACATCAAACCCAGAGTAGTCTAATGGTTGGAATTTTTGCGAATAACAAAATGAGGAGTATAGTAGAATTGCAATAAAGTAGATTTGTTTCATGGTAACTTTTTTAATAAAGTAAAATACAATATACATAATTTTAAATTCGCGCTTTAAACATAGATTAATCGAGGCGAAAAATAAAAAACCCAGAGCTATATGCTTTGGGTTTTTTAATAATTATAATAAAAATGGCTATTATCCTAAAAATGGATATCTGTAATCTGTAGGTGTTACAAATGTTTCTTTAATCATTCTTGGCGACACCCAACGCTGTAGGTTTAAAATACTACCTGCTTTATCATTTGTTCCAGAGCCTCTAGCTCCACCAAATGGTTGTTGTCCAACAACAGCACCTGTAGGTTTGTCGTTTATATAAAAGTTTCCAGCACAATTTTGAAGTGCTTTTGTTGCCTCTACTACAGCATAACGGTCTGCAGCTAAAATAGCTCCAGTTAATGCATAATCAGATGTTTCATCAACTAGTTTTAATGTTTCAGAGAATTTATTATCATCAAAAACATAAATTGTCATTACAGGTCCAAATAGCTCATCGCACATTGTAGTGTATTTAGGGTCGTCTGTTACAATAACTGTTGGCTCAATAAAGTAACCTTTGCTTTTGTCGTAACCTCCACCAACAATAATATCTGCATTTTTGTCTGCTTGAGCTTGATCAATATATTTTGCTAACTTATCAAAAGAACCTTCATGAATTACGGCAGTAATAAAGTTTTCCATATTTGCTGGAGAACCCATTTTAAAAGATTTTACATCTTTAACTAATTGCTCTTTAACTTCATTCCAAATACTTTTAGAAATATAAGCACGAGAAGCTGCACTACATTTTTGTCCTTGAAACTCAAAAGCACCACGCGCAATTGCTGTAGCTACCTGAATTGGATTTGCTGTTTTGTGTGCAACAATAAAATCTTTCCCACCAGTTTCACCAACAATTTTAGGATATGTTTTGTAGTTATGAATATTGTTACCAATTTGTTTCCAAAGTTCTTTAAATATGTAAGTTGATCCAGTAAAGTGTAATCCTGAAAAATCTGGACTTGCTAATACAATATCAGTAATCATTTTTGGATCCCCAAAAACAACGTTTATTACACCTGGAGGAACTCCAGCTTCTTCAAATACATCCATAATAACTTTTGCAGAATAGATTTGAGAGTCACTTGGTTTCCATAAAACAACGTTACCCATCATTGCCATACAAGATGGAAGATTTCCAGCAATAGCGGTAAAGTTAAACGGTGAGACTGCGTATACAAAACCTTCTAAAGGTCTATATTCAAGTCTGTTCCATGCATCACTTGTACTTTCTGGCTGTTCTTGAAACATATCTGTCATGTACTGTACGTTATAGCGTAAAAAATCTATAAGTTCACATGAAGCATCAATTTCTGCTTGGTGTATTGTTTTAGATTGTGCCATCATTGTAGCGGCATTTATTCTAGCTCTATATGGTCCAGCAATTAACTCAGCAGCTTTTAAAAAGATACCTGCTCTGTGTTCCCATGGCATGTTTGCCCAATTTTCTTTTGCTGCTAATGCAGTAGAAATAGCCTCATCAATATGAGATATTTCTGCTAAATGGTAGTGACCAACAACATGTTTGTGATCATGAGGTGGTGACATAGGTTTTGTGTTTCCAGTTGAAACATCTTTACCATTAATGTACATTGGCACGTCTAATACACTATTATACATTTTTTGGTAAGCTTTCGAAATTGCTTCGCGATATTTGCATCCAGGAGCGTAAGCTCTTACAGGTTCGTTTACTGCAATAGGTACATTAAAAAATCCTTTTCCCATTTTATTTGTTGTTTTTATTTGTAAAAAATTGAAGTCCAAAGTTACAAAATTTTTATAGATTTAAAACTTAAGAAAACGTCAAACAATTCTTAATTTTTTGTAAATTGTCATTCTTTTTTCTGACTATCAATATATGTGTACAGTAAGTCTTTTTTTTAAAAACAAATACGATTTTGTCTTAACTTCAAATTGAGACGAAGCACCAAATAGGAATGCATTATCGCCATGTTTTCATACTATTAAAACTACTGAATTGTTGATACCAAAAGATGAGCAGTCTGGAGGAAGTTGGATAGGAGCTAGTAATAAGAATAGAGTTGTATGTCTGTTAAATGGAGGGTTTGTGCTTCATTAGAGAAAACAACAATACAGACAGATTAGAGGTGTTGTTGTGACAGATTTATTAACTTTAAAAAATATTGACGAGGCTAAATTATACAACTATATAGGAATTGAACCTTTTACAATTGTTGTTGCAGATTGGAATACCAGTTTAAATTTCTATGAAATTGTTTGGGATGGTAATAAAGCGCATTTTAGCCAATTGGGTTTAACTAATCACATATGGTCTTCTTCAACTTTATATACTGAAGAAAAAAAAGCAGAGAGATACCAATGGTTTAAAGATTTTGAAACTAAAAACAAATTGTCTTCTGAATCAATTTTAAATTTCCATAAAACCGCAGGAAAAGGTAATACTGATTATGGTGTAATTATGCATCGAGGTTTTGTGAAAATGACCAGTATTACTCAAATAGAAAAAACTGGTGATACTATTGAAATAAAATTTATAAATTTAAAAACTCAAGAAACTTCGGTTAAGATTTTAAACTCTTTTGTATTGATAAATTAGTAACACGGCATTTGTTTTAATTTTAGCCTATCCATATACTATAGTGTCTCATGCCAAAGAATGGTACTCACCATATCTAAGGTTTGTTGTTGTTGGTAATAAAACAAGTGTTCTTGCTGGACATGCCGCTTTAGTTTTAATAAATAAAGAGACAAAGGTTTTAGAATATCATGATTTTGGTCGCTATATAACCTCTGAGCCAAACGGAAGAGTTCGTGGCGTATTAACTGATAATGAGTTACAGTTTCCTTTTAAGGCAGAAATTGAGGGTGATAAAATTTTAAACCTTGATAGAATATTAAAATTTTTAGCTACTAATCCTAAAATCACGCATGGTGATGGAAGGTTAGTTGCCTCGGTTTGTAATAAAATTAATTACCATATAGCTAGAGCTCATATTACTAAAATACAAGAGCGTGAATTTATTATGCAGTTTTTAAAAAAGACGCTTGTAATTGTGCGCGTTTTGTAACAGATAGTTTAATCGTTTCAGTTACAGATTCTAAAATTAAAAAAGCTTTGCAAAAATCTAAATGGTTTACACCTAGTACAGTAGGTAATGTTTTGCTTGCTAACACTCATGATTTTTCATTCGAAGTCTCAGATAAAGCTCTGATTTCGGAGTTTACGGGTTCTCAAAAAAGCGAAAATTTAAAATGTTTTCTAGATAGATTAAGAGGGTATAAACCTAATCCTGTAGGAACAATTATTCCAAAAAAAGTAGAAGGTCTAGATAAAAAAGCACAATGGATCTCTGTTATTGCGGCTGGTGCTTGGTACAAGATTTATGAAATCCAAACAGTAAACCAATATCGCTACAAGCGTATTTCACCTTATGGAAATATAGATTGTGATGCTATTTACATTTCAAGACTCTAGTTTTAATTATAATAAAGCATACCAAATTATTCATTACTCAAACTGCCATTTCTTTTATTTAAAACAGAATAATATGGTTTATAAATTTAATAGAAAAGACTTTTAATTTATAGCAAAAGGAGCGCTTAATTTAAAAGTAGGTATAGCAACATTAAACTTTTTTGTAGTTGTAAAGTTTACCATGCTATAATAACCTTTCATGGCTCCAAAAGGAGAAGTTAATAAACATCCAGAAGAGTAAGTGTGAGATTCTCCGTGTTTTAATACTGGTTTTAAGCCTATTACGCCTTCGCCAGAAACAGTTTCAACAGTATTTAAAGCATCAAGAATTGTCCAACGTCTATTATTTAGCTGTACAGTGTCTTTGCTCTGGTTTTCTATAGTAACATTATAACCAAAGGCAAAATGTATTTTATAGTTTTTATAAAATGTGCCTTCAAAATTTGTTACTACAGAAATTTTGATACCACTTGTTACTTGTTGAACCATTCTGTATGTTTATTTCTAAGCTAAAGTAATGAATTAGCTTAATAATAGCAATAAATAAGGTTTGTGGAAGGCTATTTTTAACTAATCTTTAATAGTTTAGTTTGTTATGTTTATAGAGTTTGCTTCACCTACGCCTATTATTCGATCGTATCGTGCACCCAAGTCTCTGTAATACACTAGCACTTTGTAGTTGTTTTCGGTTTGATGAAAATTACCGCTAATTGCGTTTTCATCTATACTGCCATCTTTGTTTTTTATAACATACTTATAACTATAAAAACCTTGTTTTAATAATAGTTTTCCTTCGTAAGTACTTTCGTCTTCGAAATAGCTTAGTTGTGTTGTTTCGTCTAAAGTATAGTTATTAAAATTTCCGTAAACATGTACCGTTTGTCCTTTGCTTAATTTGTTTAATTCTAGAGTAAAATGAACTTGAGCGTAATCTGCTCCAATTTTTGGATTGTCAGTATCTAATGCTGTAATTAAAAAATTACCATTAATATATTGATTGTAAGTATAATCTCTATCTGCACGTAAGATATTTCTGTATAAATGACTGTTGTAAAGCTCTATTAATTCTATAAACTGAACACCAGTATTTGCGCCTCTTAGGTCTTTGTTTTCAAAATACAAGTATTCGTTTCCTGCATAAAAGCTAGTTTCTTTTATGTAGCGGTATTGTAATTCGTTACCTAAAATATATTGAGGTTTTATGTTCATAATAGCAGTTTTTAAATTGTTATTCTGAATAATTACTGTTTTTATAGTTTCTAAAGGGTTATTGAATCTTAATGCTGAAGAGTTAATAGCTATATCTACAGATTGTCTTTCTTTAATATCACTTACATCTCTAGAACGTTTAATGGCTAAGCCTACATTGGCAATATCTTCATAGATCATGAATTTTCTAGTAAACTCTATTTCGTCATCTTCATTATATATGGTAATAATGTAATTCCCAGATTTTGTTATGGCTCGAGTTTGTTGGTTAGGAATTTTTAATGTAAAATGTGAATATATTTGATAGGTGTTAAATGAATTGTCCCATGTTCTTATACGTTGTTCATTAAAGCCTTGCAGGTATTCTGACTCTACTAATATTGATGGTGTCCAGTCGTAATTGTAATGTTTTATTTCATAGTAATAATCGTCCTCATTTCCATTTAAAACATCGAACTCAAGTACAAGGTATTCGCCAAGTCTTAAAATTGGTAATTGACTTTCTGGTGTATCACCTTTAAAAGTTATAGTTTTAATTTCTTCGGTAGGATTTATTTCTTCAATTTGACTGTATGTATTAAAAGAAATTGAAGCTATAAAAAAAAACAAAAAATGTTTAATGTAAATTCTCATTTATAAGGTTTTAAGGTGTATAAAGATAAACAAAATCCATACCTATTTTTCAGGTTAGTTAAAACTATCTAAATATCTATTCAATTATTGTGAAATCTTTATTATTAATTCGTATTTTTGCACCGATTTTTTATCCTCATAAAATCATATTACTAAACTATTAACAAATAGATTTATACACATGTCAAACGACATTAAGATTAAAAAAGGTCTAGATATAAAACTAAAGGGTGCTGCAGAAATGGTAACTGAAAATGCCATAGTAAGTAACACTTGTACAGTTAGACCACAAGATTTTCATAGTGTAATTCCAAAATTATCGGTAAAAGTTGGAGAGAAAGTTAAAGCTGGTCAGGCTTTATTTTTCAATAAATCCAACGAAAACGTAAAATTTGCTTCGCCAGTTTCTGGAGAAGTTGTTGAGATTGCTCGTGGACAAAAACGAAAAATACTTTCAGTAAAAATTCAAGCAGACAAAGAACAGTCTTATGAAGATTTTGGAACTTTAAATGTAGAATCTGCAAAAGCAGAAGACATTAGAGCAAGATTATTAGCTTCAGGTTGTTGGGCTTTTGTAAAACAACGTCCCTACGATGTGATTGCAAACTCAGAAGTAGCACCAAAAGCAATTTTTGTTTCTGGTTATGCTAGTGCTCCTTTAGCCGCAGATTTGGATTATGCTTTAGCAGGAAAAGAAGCAGAGCTGCAAGCTGCTGTTTCAGCTTTAGCCAAATTAACTGAAGGACATGTTCATGTAGTAGTTGGTAAAAATGGAAATTCACCATTAGCAGGATTATCTGGTGTTTCTATACACAAGGTTTCTGGACCGCATCCAGCAGGAAATGTTGGAACGTTAATAAATAAAATAGACCCAATAAACAAAGGTGAAACAGTTTGGACTGTTGCTGCTCAAGATTTAGTTATTATTGGAGAATTGTTATTAACAGGGAAATTTAATGCAGAACGTTTAGTCGCTTTTGCTGGTTCTTCTGTAAAGAAGCCACGTTATTTTAAAACAAAAATTGGGAGTGAAATCGCGACTATGGTTTACGATAATGGTGTCGATAAAGATGGTAACGATAGAATTATATCTGGAAATGTTTTATCTGGAACACATGTAAAACCAGATGGAAATCTAGATTACTACAGTAATGTAATTACGGTAATTCCAGAAGGAGACGATTACGAGTTTTTTGGATGGAATAAGCCAATTTTTAATAAAGTATCAACATCAAGGGCTTTAACTTTTTCTTGGTTGACACCAAAGAAAGAATTTGCTTTAAATACTAATACAAATGGAGAACATAGAGCATTTGTATTAACAGGAACTTACGAACAAGTTTTTCCATTAGATATTTTTCCATTACAAATCTTAAAAGCTTGTATGTATCAAGATTTAGATGAAATGGAGGCTTTAGGAATGTACGAAGTTGCTCCAGAAGATTTCGCCTTAACAGAATTTGTTTGTGTGTCTAAGCAACCACATCAAGAAATAATTAGAAAAGGTTTAGACTTAATGCTTAAAGAAATAGGATAATGGGTTTAAAAAGTAATTTACACAATTTAAAAGAAAAGTATAAAGGCACAAAAATGGCTCCTGCGTTTAATGCAATCCATACCTTTTTATACTTGCCAAATGAGACGACACACAATGGAACTCATATAAAAGCTGCAGATGATTTAAAACGTACCATGAACATAGTTATTATGGCAATGGTACCGTGTTTAATCTTTGGAATGTTTAATGCTGGTTACCAACATTATTCAGCCATATACGCTGCAAATGGAATTATTAGAGAAGTTTCTGTACTAGGAAACTTTTTAACATGGGATAATTTTATTATAGGAGCCTGGACGGTTTTGCCACTTGTTATTGTTTCTTATGGAGTTGGACTTATTGTAGAATTTATTTTTGCAGTAATAAAAGGTCACGAAGTAGAAGAAGGCTATTTAGTAACAGGAATGTTAGTGCCATTAATTGTACCAGTAGATATTCCACTATGGATGTTAGCAGTTGCTGTTGTTTTTGGTGTAGTAATAGGTAAAGAAGTTTTTGGAGGAACAGGAATGAATATTCTAAATCCAGCTTTAACTATTCGTGCATTTTTGTTTTTTGCTTATCCAACATGGATGTCAGGAGATAAAGTTTGGGTTCACAAAGCTACAGAAATGGCTGGAGGTCCAGATGCAATATCTGGAGAAACAATGTTAGGATTTTACGCAAAAGCAGGTCAGAATTTAACCGTTGAAGGTGTTAATGGTGCTGCAGACGTAGTTACAACCTATGGAGATAGAGCAGCAGAATTATACTCAATGAGTGATATGTTTTTCGGTTTTATTCCAGGATCTATAGGTGAGACTTCAAAATTATTAATTTTAGTTGGAGCAGGATTACTTATCTTTTCTAAAGCAGGAAGCTGGAGAATTATACTAAGTACTCTAATTGGAGCTTTAACAATGGGATTAATATTTAATGGTGTTGTTTCTGCAGAGTGGATTGGAGAATCAAGTAAATTCTACGGATTAATGAACTTACCATTCTGGCAACATTTAATTGTCGGTAGTATATTATTTGGTGCTGTTTATATGGCAACAGATCCAGTAACGGCCTCTCAAACCAATAAAGGAAAATGGATATATGGATTTTTAATAGGTTTCATTTCAATAATGATTCGTGTATTTAATCCAGCCTATCCAGAAGGAGTATTCTTAGCGATTTTATTAATGAACGTATTTGCACCAACAATCGATCACTATGTGATTCAAGGCAATGTTAAACGCAGAATGAAACGTTTAAAAGTTAAAACAGCATAATTATGGCAATTAATACAGATAAAAATTCATATACAATACTATTTGCTATTGCAATGGTTTTAGTAGTCGGTTCATTATTAGCGTTTACAGCGTCTTCTTTAAAACCTGCTATTACAAAAAATAAAGAAATTGAAAAGCAGCAGAATATTCTTTATGCTATGGGAGTTAATGGTAATGAAAGTGCTGGAGATATTACTTTTGTTGCTAAAGAAAAAGCAGTAGAGTCTTTTACTGCAAATGTTTCAGAACAAATTGTTTTAGAAGTAAAAGATGGTAAGGTTTTAAAAGTAATGACTCGAGATGAGTTTATGAAATCTAAAGACCAAGGTGCCGGAAAAGAACCCTTTTTAATAGACATTAAAAAAGAGCAAACCAAAGCAAAAAATGGTGAATCTAGATTTTTACCACTATTCAAAGGACTGCAAGATGGAAAAACAGTTTATGTAACTGTAGTTAGAGGAAAAGGCCTTTGGGATGCTATTTGGGGTTACGTTGCCTTAGACGAAAACATGGTTGTACAAGGAGCATTTTTTGATCATGCTGGAGAAACACCTGGTTTAGGAGCAAATATCAAACAGCGTTACTTTATGGATGACTTTAAAGGAGAGAAATTATTAACAGATGCTGGTGTTTTTAAAGGTATCAAAGTAGCTAAAGGAAATAACGATCCTGTTAATAACGATAAAGATGATTATGAAGTAGATGCATTAGCTGGTGCAACTATTACTGGAGATGGAGTATCTGCAATGATAAAGAAAGATTTAAAATTGTACATGCCATACTTTATGAACTTAAAAATGAATAACAACTAATATGGGACTACTTTCAAAAAAAGACGCAAAGTTAATCATAGATCCATTAGCAGATAATAACCCAATTACTATTCAAGTATTAGGAATTTGTTCTGCGTTAGCAATTACTGCAGAGCTAAAAGCTTCTCTAGTAATGGGAGTCGCTGTATTATTTGTACTAGGTGTTGGTAATGTTGTAATCTCATTAATGAGAAACATCATTCCTTCAAAAATTAGAATTATTGTTCAATTAATAGTAGTTGCTGCTTTGGTAATTATTGTAGACCAAGTACTAAAAGCATTTGCTTATGATTTAAGTAAAACACTTTCTGTATTTATTGGATTAATTATTACCAATTGTATAATTATGGGACGTTTTGAAGCTTTTGCTTTAGCTAACAAACCATGGCAATCATTTTTAGATGGAATAGGTAATGCATTAGGTTATGCAGTTATATTAGTGATTGTAGGATTCTTTAGAGAATTATTAGGATCAGGAACACTTTTTGGAATTCCAGTATTAGGAGATCCAATTGGTAGTCCAGAAACTGGACCAACTGGTGTTTATGCATTCGGTTACGAGAATAATGGATTTATGTTAATGCCACCAATGGCATTAATAATAGTAGGTCTTATTATATGGGTTCAACGTAGTAGAAATAAAGCATTAATAGAAGATTAACACAGAGTGTTATCCTGAATTAAAAGAATAAAAAAATGATAGAACATTTAGAATTATTTTTCAAGTCAATTTTTGTTGACAATATGGTGTTTGCGGTTTTCTTGGGTATGTGTTCATACTTAGCCGTTTCTAAAAAAGTAGCAACAGCAGTAGGACTTGGAGCAGCAGTTATTTTTGTATTAGCTATTACAGTACCTTTAAACTGGCTATTAGATCAGTACTTATTACAACCAGGAGCATTAGCTTGGTTAGATGGAAGTTCTAATGGAGAAGGTTTCTCTGGTATGGATTTAGGATTTCTTTCTTTTATCATGTTTATTGCAACCATTGCAACCATGGTACAATTAGTAGAAATAGTAGTAGAGAAGTTTTCACCTTCATTATATAACTCTTTGGGTATTTTCTTACCATTAATTGCTGTAAACTGTGCCATCTTAGGTGGTTCTTTATTTATGCAATCAAGAGAGATAGAATCTTTTGGATTAGCACTTAATTATGGTATTTCATCTGGAATAGGTTGGTTTTTAGCAATATTAGCTATAGCTGCTATTAGAGAGAAAATTAGATATTCTAACGTGCCAGCACCTTTAAGAGGATTAGGGATCACTTTCATTATCACAGGTTTAATGGGAATTGGATTTTTAAGTTTTGGTGGGATGTTAACAGGTGGTGAAGAAGAAGAAGCACCAGCAAAACCTACAACTCAAGTAGAGAATAACCAAACTGAAGAAGAAGCTAAAGAATTAGCTGAAAACACTAAAATAATTAATTAATATGATTTTAGCAGCAGGAACACTAGGAACTGTTATAACAACAGTATTTGCATTTTTAATAATAGCCTTAACACTTGTAAGTATATTATTATTTGTAAAGCA
The DNA here is from genome assembly GCF_037625555.1 of Lacinutrix sp. Classification (GTDB taxonomy): domain Bacteria; phylum Bacteroidota; class Bacteroidia; order Flavobacteriales; family Flavobacteriaceae; genus Lacinutrix. Next base: position 26,408 of record NZ_JASJHV010000140.1, on the reverse strand, counting down.
AAAATTATCGCCTTCAGGCCCAGTTAAGATTTTAATTAATGGAGAGCGTGAAATAGAAGTAGCTTCAGGTAGTACATTACTGTCTACTTTAGGTGGAAATAAAATTTTCTTACCATCAGCTTGTGGTGGTGGTGGAACTTGTATTCAATGTGAATGTCACGTTTTATCAGGAGGAGGCGAAGCACTTCCTACAGAAACACCTCACTTTTCTAGAAAAGAATTAGCTCATGGAGCACGTTTATCTTGTCAAGTTAAAGTAAAACAAGATATGGAAATTACAATTCCAGAAGAAGTTTTCGGAATTAAAAAATGGGAAGCAACTGTAGTTTCTAATTATAACGTGGCAACATTTATAAAGGAATTTGTAGTAGAAATTCCTGAAGACATGAATTATAAAGCAGGTGGATATATTCAAATTGAAATCCCTAATTGCGAAATAAAATATTCAGATATGGATGTGTCTGCTCACCCAGAAGATCATCCAGGTGAACCAGATAAATTTAAAGCAGATTGGGAAAAGTTTGGTTTATGGCCTTTAGTAATGAAAAACGAAGAGCTAGTTGAACGTGCCTATTCTATGGCTTCTTATCCTGCAGAAGGAAGAAAAATAATGCTTAACGTACGTGTAGCTTCACCTCCTTTTGATAGATTAAAAGGTGGATGGATGGATGTAAATCCAGGAGTAGCCTCTTCTTATATTTTTAACCAAAAAGTAGGAGATAAAGTTACTATTTCTGGACCATATGGTGAATTCTTTATAAACGAGTCTGACTCAGAAATGTTATACGTAGGTGGAGGAGCTGGAATGGCACCAATGCGTTCTCATTTATACGAATTGTTTAGAACTATAAAAACAGGACGAAAAGTTACATATTGGTATGGTGGGCGTTCTAAAGCTGAGTTATTTTATATCCATTATTTTAGAGCTTTAGAAAAAGATTTCCCAAATTTCAAGTTCTATTTAGCTTTATCTGAACCAATGGAAAGTGATAACTGGAAAGTTAAAAAAGATATTAATGATGCAGAAGGTGATGGATTTGTAGGATTTATACATAACTGTGTTATTGATAATTACTTAAGTCATCATGAGTCACCAGAAGATATAGAATTATACTTCTGTGGACCACCATTAATGAATCAAGCGGTTCAAAAAATGGGAGAAGATTATGGAATTCCAGACGAGCATATTAGATTTGATGACTTTGGAGGATAATTATAGAGTAAATTTTATTTTAAAGCCAGAACTTTTAGTTCCGGCTTTTTAATTTTTAGACTTACGATATAAAGTATAATATCTAATATTATTGATTAAAGAGACTTTATATTATTATAATTTATAAATTGTTATCTTTGCAATTAGTTAATTAAAATCCCCAATGTTATTAATAATACTACTTTAAAAGGGTTTATACTCTTTTTTTTATTTTTAAGTGTATCCACAATAAATGCACAACAATCAAAGAATAATACAAAAAGTAATGAGAGTTCTGATACGGCTAAGAATATAGCTGGTTTAGAGTTAATAATTGATGACCAAAGGTCTCTAGATGAGACAGGTTATGTTAGATGTGTCTCGGTTGAAATGCATCAAAGAAGAGAGTATAGAGCAAGAGTTTCAGGTTATAAAGATGCTTTCGAGAATTGCATATAACCATTAATTGAAGCAAAAAGACAGGAAATAGCACAAGCAAAAGCTAACGATAAATTTCAAAAAGCAGTAGTAAATGTTCCTATTATTACTAGTGGGTCAGGACCAACAAATCTATCTGATGCAATAGTTCAAGCACAAATAGATCAATTAAATTTAGATTTTAGTGATCAAGGTGGTGTTAACGGAACACAAAGTAGTTATGCTGTTTCAGCAGATTTAGAAATAGTATTCGTTCCGGCTACAATAAACCCAAACGTTAATCCTTTAGCTGCACCAGGAGTTAATAGAGTAACAAGTTTTGGTGCAGGTCCTTTTTCATCTACAGATTTCGATTTAGGAGATGGAGGTTTAGAAATTAAGCATGCTACAATATGGGATCGTAGTGTTTATGCAAATGTTTGGACTGCAGATTTACAGGGAGAATTATTAGGTTATGCACAATTCCCAAGTAATTCTACTCTACAAGGTTTCCATACAGATGGTGGAAGTGCTTTAAATGACGGAGTAGTATGTGGATATGGAACTATAGGTTCTAGAGATTTACCTGGTTCAGCAGCACCATATAACTTAGGGAGAACATTAACACACGAAGTAGGTCACTGTATTGGACTTAGACATATTTGGGGGAGATGGTAATTGTAATTATGATGACTTTGTAGATGATACACCTTTTATACTTCAAAATGTGTTAGGACATCCAGACAACTTTCTAAATTTTAGTACATATCAAATTCAAGAACAATTACCAGAAAACTAAATAGAAAAAACTATTAGAACATAAAAGTACCTACTGAATTTATCAGTAGGTGCTTTTTAATTTTTTACTTAGAAATAAATACTCGTTTTATTTTAGATAATCAGTTGAAATAAATTCTTTAAAAACATGTTCTATATATTGAACATAATTTTTAAAAATGAAGAAACTATTAATCATATTTTTTGTTATAGCATCTATAGTTGCCATTGCGCTTCAATTTAAACCATTCAAAGAAACAGTAAGTTATGTTTCCAAATCAATTATTTCTGAAGAAAATTTAATTAATGAGGATAGTTTAACTATATCTTCAAGAGTAAAAGCGCCAAAAGATTTTAAACGTGTAAACTATTCTAAAGGCTCTTTTGAAGAATATCTTAGAAACTATAAGTTAAAGCCCTTTGGAAGTAAGATAATAAATTATGATGACAGCGAATATTATTGGCAGCAAGGCCATGTAGGTATATTGAATATTCCAGTGCCTAAAAATGGGTTACAGCAATGCGCAGATGCTTTAATAAGGATAAGAAGTGAATACCTTTGGGATAGTAATAAAAAAAAAGAAATAGGCTTTAATTTCACCTCTGGTCATTACTGCTCATGGAAAAAATATGCACAAGGATACAGACCAAAAATTAATGGAAATAAAGTAACGTTTAGTAAAACAGCAACAGTTAATCACACAAAAAATAATTTTTACAAATACCTTAATCTTATCTATATGTATTCTGGCACATTATCTTTATCTCAAGAATTAAAATCAGTAACTTCTATTAAAGACTTAAGAATTGGAGATGTACTAATAAAAGGAGGCAGTCCAGGACATATAGTAATTTTAACAGATCAGGTTGTAAACACTAAAGGAGAGTCTTTGTTTTTATTATTTCAAGGTAATACTCCAGCACAAAGTGTACATTTAGTAAAGAATCTAAAAAATAATTTAATATCACCATGGTATAGTTTAAAAACTAATACTGTAATACCAGTATCTAATTATACTTTTTACGATTCTAAATTTGCTAGATTTAAATAGTTAGCTCTTTTTCCACTTGTTATAGAAACTACTTTTTATTAATAAAACCCTTTTGTATTTTTGTATAATGAGTAAAGCATTATCACCACAAGAACTTCATAATCTAGCCATGAACCATGTTGGTAAAGATTTAGAAAAAAGAGGTTTCGAATTTATAGCCATAAATAGTAAGTTAAAAAAGCATCCTCAATTTGTTTGTATGGATGCTAATAAGCAATATTTTTTTGTAATTGTAAGAGCTGTAAAGCTTCCTGATAACGCTAATAATTATGATATAGTTTGGATGGAATCTTTTAAAGAACATGCTCGCGAACACAATGCTAAAGTTTTGTATGCAGGAGTAGGTTTAGGAAATCCAAATGGAGAGTCTTTACCTGTACTTTTAAATCAAGAATATTTAATAGAATACAATGGTATTCAAGTTCTAGAAACTAATTTAAATTAAATGCGTTATTATTACTTTTTACTCTCTATGTTCTTTGTGTTTTCTTGTAAACAAGAACCTAATAATATTAGACTTTCTGGTCCTATATTTGGCACTTTTTACGATGTAACTTATGCTTCAAAAGAAAATTGCCAGAAGCAAATAGATAGTTTGTTTTTTATTATTAACAAGTCGATGTCTAATTATCAAGCAGATTCCGATATTTCAAAAATTAATATAAATGAATTAGATACAGTAGATTCCCATTTTATAAATGTTTTTAATGCTTCAAAAGTAATCTACAATCAAACAAATGGTGTTTTCGACCCAACTATCGGAAAATTAGTTAATAGTTGGAATTTTGGTTCAGAGGAGAATAAAACGAAATTAGACAGTATAAAAGTAGATAGTTTAATGCAGTATGTTGGCTTCGAACGTGTGGTTTTAGAGAAAAATAAATTGCACAAAAAAGAGCCAATACCTTATATAGATTTTAATGCGATTGCAAAAGGTTATGCTGTAGATGTAATAGGTGAGTTTCTAGAAGAAAAAGAAATTACTAACTACATGGTTAATATTGGAGGAGAGTTAAGAACTAAAGGGGTTAATGTAGTAAAGCAAAGTGGTTGGACTGTAGGAATAGAAAACCCAAATTTTGATGGTTCACAGAGTACAAATTTAATATTTGTTTTAAAAGATGAAGCGATGGCAACATCTGGAACCTATAGAAAATATAAACTAGACGATGAGGGAAATAGATATGCACATATTATAAATACAAACACAGGATATCCTACCAAAACAAATATATTAAGTGTCTCAGTAATTACCAAAAGTTGTATGTTAGCTGATGGTTATGCAACAGCGTTTCAAGCAATGGGAGTAGAAAAAACAAAAGCTTTTTTGCAAAATCATCCAGAGTTAAAAGTTTATATAATTTTCGAAAATTCTAAAAAAGAAATAGAAACACTTGCCTTAAATAGTTTTTTAGATTAATTTAATTTTTATGTTTAGAAGCCCAAAAGCGACTTTTAGAAGTTTAATCTAATAAAGACGAATCTAATCACGCAACTTTACAAATAATATATAAAGTAACTGGAAAATAAGTAGTCTTAAAATTCCAATTATAAAAACTAGAATGAAAGCATACCAAAAAATGCACCATTTGCAATTATAATTTCTTGTGTCATTGTATTTTTTATTTATAAACTACAGGAATAATTTCACCTTTAGCCAAGCAGTATTTGTTTACTTCTTCTTTAGAAAGTATTAAAGTGTAATCGACTTCTTTAACCTTAAAACTAATACTTCTAAGTTTGTTAAAATAGTCACGACCATAAACGCGTACATGGTCGTATTGCCCAAATATTTTTGCGCGTTCTTTTTTGTTTGTAATAGAATGGTTTTCAAAAGTTTTCTCTCGAGATAAATCTTGAGGAACCTGAAAAATACCATAACCACCAGGTTTCATTACACGATATAGCTCTTGCATGGCTTTAGTGTCATCTGGTATGTGTTCTAAAACGTGATTACAAAGTATAATATCGTAACTATTATCTTCAAATGGAAGATTACATATATCCGCTTTCACATCAGCAATTGGCGATTCTAAATCTGTAGTAGTATACTCTATATTTTTTAACGTTTTAAAACGTTTTAAAAAACATTGTTCGGGCGCAAAGTGTAGCACATTTTTTTTTGCAGTAAAAAAATCGGTTTCATTCTGGAGGTATAACCACAATAGCCTATGGCGCTCTAGAGAAAGTGTGGAAGGTGAGAGTACATTATTACGCTGTTTTTCATAGCCATAAGATAAAAACCTTTTAAAGCTTTTGTTATCTATTGGGTCTGTATAATTATTTCCTTTTAAAAGGAATGCTAGAATTGGGTGAATAATATAGCTTAACATTATAAGTAAAGGTCTTGGGACTAAATTTAGTGTAATTGATAAAAGATGTTTCATTTTCATATTTAAAGCACCAAAGCCTTCTGTCTAAATTCATCTTCTTCATTACTTTCTATACCTAAAGCATCGTATATATAACCAAAAGTGGATAGTATTTCTGGCTTTCCATCTACAATGGCTACATCATGTTCAAAATGTGCGCTAGGTTTGCCATCTTGTGTTGTAATTGTCCAACCGTCTCTATGTTGTTTAATGCGTTGTGTTCCTAAATTTATCATTGGCTCTATAGCAACAACCATACCTTCAATAAATTTTTTACCACGACCACGTTTACCATAGTTTGGCATTTCTGGATCTTCATGCATAACAAGCCCTAAGCCATGCCCAACAAGTTCTCTTACTACTCCATAACCATGGTCTTCGCAATATTTTTGTATCGCATAGCCAACATCGCCTACACGATTTCCAACTTTTAATTCTTTTATACCAACATATAAAGATTCTTTGGTTACTTGAAGTAATTTTTTGGTTTCAGGATCTATTTCTCCAACACCAAAAGTATATGCGTGATCTCCATAAAAGCCATGTTTTATAGCACCACAGTCTATAGAAATAATATCGCCTTCTACCAATGGTGTTTTATTTGGTATACCATGAACTACTTGCGAGTTCGGACTCATGCAAAGTGTATTAGGGAAGTCATATAAACCTAAAAAACCAGGTATTGCACCTTGATCTCTAATGCAAGCTTCTGCAATTTCATCTAACTCTAATGAAGTAACACCTGGTTTTACGGCTTTTGCAACTTCACCTAAAGTTTTAGAAACTACAAGTGCAGCTTCTCGCATTAATTCAATTTCCTCTTTTGTCTTTACTATAATCATATTCAAAAAAATATGCACAAATATAATTAAAATAAACTGCTTTTTTCTTCTTAGAATATGACTTTTGGTAGGTTTTTAAAATGTTTTAGATTGTATTTTTGTAATCTAAAATTTTAAAATATGTTTTCACCAGTTAGTGCAGAAGAAGCAGTAAAAGTTAAAAAATCTAATAATCGTGTTTATATACAAGCAGCAGCTGCGGCTCCACAAGCTTTAATTCACACAATGACTAATAGGTATGAGGAGTTAAAACATGAATTTGATATGAAGTGAAATTTAAAAAATTTCCTGGATGCGCTAAAACATTTTGTAAAATTAAAGTCGTGTCTGGTTCTGAATCTGTGTATTGGGTTTTACCATCCATATTCACATCATTAGCATTATATCCATTTATTATATAGGAAAGGAAATTTAGAAAATTACCTGAATCGTTTAAAACTACTGAGAGTATACTTGGCACGTCTGGGTTAGTACCAGAATATTGTACAATATCATCATCATTTAAATTCCCAGACCACATACCTACTAAAACACTAGCATACCAAAAGCAGTTTGCGCATTGATTCCATAAGTAATTTGGTTGTTAGCATCTGTAAAATTTATAACCGAAGGTGTTCCATTTAAACTGAAAGTATTATTAGTTATTACGCCTAAGTGGTTTCTATGATTTATTGATACGGAATAATTAGTGATAGGTTGATCAAATTCTAAGGTAGATACACCATCTACAGACACCACATCTCCATCACACTGTAATAAAGCTTTTTTTTCAATCTATAACGGATTATATCAAACTCTCCTGTGTCATAACTAAAGGCTTTTCTATACCTATAAGTTTTAGAATTGTTGGTGCTAAATCACCTAAAACACCATTCTTTATCTGTTTTAATTTATTGTCAATTAGAATAATAGGAACAGGATTTGTAGTGTGTGCTGTATTTGGAGAGCCATCAGTATTCATCATTGTTTCGCAATTTCCATGGTCTGCAATAAGTAGAGTTGTATAGCCATTTACTAAAGCAGATTTCACCACTTTTTCTACACAAACGTCTACAGCCTCACAGGCTTTTATGGCAGCAGACATAGAGCCAGTATGCCCAACCATATCTCCATTTGCAAAATTTAAGCACACAAAATCTACATCACCTTTCTGTAATTCTGGAATTAAAGTTTCTGTTAATTCAAAAGCACTCATTTCTGGTTTTAAGTCATAAGTCGCTACTTTTGGAGAGTTTTTTAATATACGAGATTCGCCCTTAAAAGGCTCTTCTCTTCCTCCAGAAAAGAAAAACGTAACATGTGGATATTTTTCTGTTTCCGCAATTCTAATTTGGGTTTTATTGTTTTTTTCTAATACTTCACCTAAAGTTTCTGTAATATTATCTTTATCGAAAATAATATGAATACCTTTAAAAGCATCACCATAATTTGTCATTGTAACATAGTACAAATTTAATTTATGCATGTTTTGTGCGTGATGATCGTTCTGGTATAATACGTCTGTTAATTCTCGACCTCTATCTGTTCTAAAATTAAAAAATAGAACAACATCGTCTTCTTTTATAGTTGCTAACGGAAGGCCATCTGTATTGGTTTTTATAATGGGTTTTATAAATTCATCTGTAATATCTGTATCGTAATGTTTTTGAACACTTTCAGTTAAATTATTAGATAATTCGCCAGCACCATTAACCAAAGCATTGTAAGCTAGTTTAACACGTTCCCAACGGTTATCACGATCCATTGCGTAGTATCGACCTATAATTGATGCTATTTCTGTATTCTTATTTTTAGTGTAGTTTTCTAAATCTTCAATAAATCCTTTTCCAGATTTAGGATCTACATCACGACCATCTGTAAAGGCATGAATATATGTGTTTTTAACACCAGCATTTTCTATAGTATCCATTAATGCTTTTAAGTGGTTAATATGAGAATGTACTCCACCATCACTAACCAAACCTAATAAATGAATGTTTTTTTCTTTAGCTTTAGCATAATTTAACGCATCTACTATTACTTTTTCTTGCGCTAAAGTATTGTTTTTTATTGCTAAATTAATTTTTGCTAAGTCTTGATAAACAATGCGTCCAGCACCTAAATTCATGTGTCCAACTTCACTATTTCCCATTTGACCTTCAGGTAAACCAACATGTAAACCATCTGTTCTTAGTTGCGCATGTGCATATTTTGTGTACAAATTATCTATAAAAGAAGTATTTGCATTGTCTATGGCGGATACTTTTGGGTCTGGGCTTTTTCCCCAACCATCAAGTATCATAAGGATGACTTTTTTGTTCATGTGTATTATGTTAAGTAAACAAATATAATAAAGAAAGTCCTGTATTAATAGTACTTTAAAGCGTAGTTTAACGAAAACGATTTAGTTTCGTCTATAGCGTTCTATGGCTTCTCTAATATTTTCTATTCTATTCTATTGTCTGGATCTGGGTGAGAGCTTGCGAACTCTGGCTGTCTGTTAGGTCCAGCTGCATCTTTTAAAATTTGCATAACGCCTATCATTTCTTCTGGATCGTAACCTGCACGCATCATGAAACGAACTCCAAGCTAGTCGCTTTCTAATTCGTCGTCTCTTCCGTTTTTAAGTAAAAGACTTTGTCCTCCTTGAGATATTAGTCCACCAATATCTGCACCAACAGATCCAGCAGTGGTAAGGCCTTGAAGTAATTTTCCGCTTTCAATTCTCTCTGCAGAATGTTTTTCTAAAACATGTCCAATTTCATGGCCTAAGACTCCTGCTAGCTGATCTTCATTTTTTAATTTTGAAAACAAAGCATAAGTAATATATATTTGTCCACCAGGTAAGGCGAAAGCGTTTATTGTATTTGGATCTGCAAGAAGATGAAAATCGTATTTGTATGGTGTGTCTTTTGCTATACTACTATTAACAAGCTTATTGCCAATATTATCTACTAATGTTTGCTATTGCTCGTTTGGATATAAACCACCATGTTGTTGTGCCATTTGGTTTATTCCAGAGAGTCCCATTCGAATTTCATCATCAGGAGTCATAGATATAGATTGAACTCTTCCAGTGTAAGGATTTTCTTCTCTATTCATAAAATGCTTAATTAGAAAAAATGCTGCAATTGCAACACCTATTAATAATCGTCCTTTAAGCCCACCTTTTTTCATGTATTGAATATGTTAGTTAGGTCATAAAGTTACAAAAGTTCGGGATTAATATCTAAAATATTTTCTCTTGTATATTTTGTAATAAAACCTTCTGTAAAGCTTTTGCTTCCTATAAGATTATCGTTTTTTAGAATTTGTTCAATATTCAATTGCTTATAAGCTTTTAGGTATTTAGAAGATAATGGTTTGTAACTGTAATGCCAAGGCTCGTATTTAAAGCCTTTTCGCATAGGTAAATCTGTATAAGCTAAATAAAAGCCATAATTTTTCGCATGTAAATCCATCCATTCTTTAAGCTTACAATAGGCTCCATTATTATGAAAATTAGATTCTAATAGAGTGCATCTTGGTTGCTTTACATTGGTTTGAAAAACATCTATGTCTGTTCCCTAATGATGTCTAGAAGTTCCTGGAATTGTTGAGTATTCTATTATTTTTTTATGTTTTCTTTAGGTAAAAGCCCGTTCGCTTCATTACTTTTAAATTTACGTTCCCAAATGCGTTTTTGGTGTGCAAAACTTCGATAACTAGAAACAGCTCCAATTTTAAGATTGCTTTTTATGGCTTCAGCTTGCATTTCTTTAAAAGCTAAATAAGCATCCTTTCTTAATTTAAAACCTTCTCCATAAAGATTAGGGTTTCCTTTTCCAATTAATTCGTCTTCAGAAATTGTAGTTTGGCAAAAAGCAGGTTGAGGAAGAATAGTAATTACTGAAATTACTATTATTAGAATTTTAAAAAACCTTTTGTTATTCATTAAGTTTAATATTTGTATTTCTAGTTGTTTTTTTGAGTGTGTTGAAGTGTTCTAAATTTAACTAAAATTACTAAAAATTATTGCCATGCCTTTCAGTTTTAAAATTATTGATAAAAAAGATATTAATAGTATCATTCCGTTAATTCAAAAATTAACGAATAATCCAAATTCAGACAGTTTACTAGAAGAATGTTTTTCTTTAATGGTAAACGAGAATTACGAGTGTGCTGGTGTTTTTGAAAACGAAAAATTAATAGGTATTTGTGGCATGTGGTTTCAAACAATGCATTATTGTGGGAAATCCACGGAGGTAGATCATGTTTACATAGAAGATAGTTTTCAAGGAAAAGGTTAAGTAAATTATTTTTTAAATGGTTATACGATTATGCTTTGTCTAAAGGTTGTAATGCTTCAGAATTAAACACTTATGTTCAAAATTACTCTTCTCATAAATTTTATTACAATGAAGGTTATGAAATTTTTGGATATCATTTTCATAAAACGCTATAATTTTCTTGCATTACATATAATAGTTTGTATATATTTACCATCGGAAATGCGAGAGTAGCTCAGTTGGTAGAGCGTCAGCCTTCCAAGCTGAATGTCGCCAGTTCGAACCTGGTCTCTCGCTCTAAAGCTTCATCTAATCGATGAAGCTTTTTTTATTTTAATTCATTTAAAAAAGTATTTGTTTTAATTTCATAGGCTTCCTTCTCGTATTCAAAAATTCTTGCTTCTAAGTTTCCTCTTAAAATAATATCTTTCCCTTTTACTTCAATAAAACTTCCTTCTCTTAGCCCAATTACTGGTTGAGTATTAAATTTATGAAATTCTTTAATACGTGTTTCTCTTGTTTCACCCATATGCTTGCTTCCTTCTATAGGGTCTAAGTAATGCGGATTAATATTAAAAGCCACAAGGCCTAAGGTTTTAAAACTAGGAGGATAAACAATAGGCATATCGTTAGTAGTGTTCATGTTTAGGCCACAAATATTACTACCAGCACTTGTTCCAAGATATGGTGTGCCGTTATTTATAACCTCTTTTAAAACGTTGATACAATTATTTTTATAGAGCTGGCTTACTAAAACAAAAGTGTTTCCACCACCAACATAAATACCTTTAGCTTCCTTTAATGCTTTTTTTGTGTCTTTAAATTCATGAATTCCCTTTACGCTTTTACCAATGCTTTTAAATGGCTTTTTTATTTTTCGGGTATATTCTTCATGAGAAATACCACTTGGCCTAGCATAAGGGATAAATAGAATTTCCTCTGTGTTTTTAAAATGAATTTTTAACTCATCTAAAAGGTATTCTAATGGTTCTCCACCGTAAACTGTAGATGTACTAGCTATAATTATGCTTTTCATTGTGTTAAATTTGTTGTAAATTTATATAAAGTATGTTTTTAACAAAAGTTTAAAACTCCTTTAAATTTTAATTAAGATAAAAAAAAACGTTATTTACAATACTAAATCTACCATAAATGAAACACTTATTAATTGTTTTAACATTCTTTGTTTCAACATTCTCCTTATTTGCTCAAGATGATACGCGTATTGAAGTAAAGGGTAAAATAATTGTAGATGTAGAAAATTTAGAGAATATTACAATTTTTAACACAACTTTTAATATTGGTACTGTTACAGATTCTATTGGTAATTTTAAAATAAGGGTAGCTTTAAATGATGAAATTAGAATTTCTTCAATTCAATTAATACCTTTTACTGCCAGAATTAATGATGCAGTAATAGATACCAAGGTTCTAAAAGTATACCTAAAAGAGTATATAAACACTTTAGATGAAGTTGTTTTATTGCCTTACGACTTAACTGGAGATTTAGCTACAGATGCTTTAGATGCAAAGGTCTCAGATCCAATAGTTTTTAACTTTGAAAGTTTTGAAAATTTCGAAATGCCAGACGATTATCATTCTAGTGTAGATAATATTGCAATGGGTACTCAAAATGATAGGCAACGATTTCAGGCAGATGGTATGGCAATAATAGGATTGTTAACCAACTTGATTTTTAAGAAGAAAAAGAATAAAAAAGAAAAAAAAGACCCAAGATTACAAACGCTAATATCCATACTTTCTCAGAAATTTAGTCATTCCTACTTTATAGAAAATTACAAAATCCCTGAAAATAAAGTAAGCGATTTTATAGGTTTTATAGAACAATCTCAATACGATGTAACACTTTTAGAACCTAAAAACGAATTAAAGTTGATAGAGTATATCCATTCACAAAGCAAAACTTTTTTAGCACTCGAGAATGGAAATAAAAAGTAAGATATTTTTTCTTTTAGTTCTAGTCTATAGTGCTAGTTTTTCTCAAAATACAATATTAGAAGGCGCTGTAAATGCAGAAGAAGGTGTTGAAAGCGTTCATGTAATTAATCAAACCCAAAAGCGCTACAGTATTACCAATGATAAAGGTTTTTTTAAAATAGAAGCTAAAAAGAATGATAGTATTGTTTTTACTTCTGTACAGTATACAACACTCACTCATGTAGTTACTTTAGATAATATTAATAATAAAAAAATGTCTGTTAATTTAGAAGTTCAAGTTAACGAGCTGCCAGAAGCTTTTATAGGTTTTACTTTAACTGGCGATTTAACAAAAGACGTTTTGAGTTCTAATGCAAAAAGAACAATAGATTTTTACGATGTTGGCATTCCAGGATACAAAGGAAAATTAAAAACTAAAAGCCAAAGACTGTTAAGTGAGGCAACTTCGGGAGGAGGATTAATTCCTCTAAATCCAATATTAAATGAAATATCTGGACGTACAAAAGAACTTAAAAAAAGAGTGAAATTAGAGGCAAATACAAAAATGATGAATGCTTTAAAGAACAGACTCTCTGAAGCTTTTTTTAAAGAAAATGAATTAATTGAAGATTTAAGAGCAGAATTTTTTTATTTCTGTGCAGAAGATGCAACATTTAAGCAACGTTGTGAGATTAGCGATTTAGAAGCCTTAAAATTTATGAAAGAAAAATATATTAGGTACAAGGAGAATTTAGCCGAAAAGAATAATTAATACCTTTTTGACTTCTTTCTGTAAGTTTGCAACAGAAAATAAAATCATGAAAATTATTAAATCGTTTTTACTACTAGCAATTATCGCATCTCTTGCATTTGTAAGTGCACACAAATATTACGTTAGTATTACTAAAATTGAATATATAAGCGAAAAGCAATCTGTACAAATTATTACACGTGTTTTTATAGATGATTTCGAAAAACTCCTTAAAGAACGATACAATAATAGTATAGTACTAAATACAAACACAAAAGAAGACCAAATAGATAATTATATAGCGAGTTATTTACTATCAAGAATAATAATTTCTATAAACGGAAAAGAATCTGAAATAAAATTTATTGGCAAAGAATACGATGGAGATGTTGTACAATGCTATTTAGAAGTCGAGAACATAGACAAAATTTCATCTTTTAAAATTGAAAACAAGGTGCTTTTTGATATGTTTAGCGATCAAAAAAATATTGTTCGTCTTAAAATAAACGATAGAACCAAATCTTTTATTTTAATACCAGAAAACAATAAAGGAATGTTAAATTTCTAAAAAAAAAGATGTTTAAATCTTAAAAATTGTTAAATTCAGCCTTTATTCTGAAAAATAATAATTTATATGAACAACTTAAAGTACTTCGTGCTATCTGCACTTTTTGTTACTGTTGGTGTATTCGCTCAACAAGACCAAGAAAAAAAAGAGCCTCAACAAGGCCATAAAAACGAAAATAAATTCAAGCAACTTTACGAGGAGTTTTCTACTCCAAACATGTATCGTGCAGCCTCTGGTGCGCCAGGTTCTGCTTATTACCAGCAACAAGCAGATTATAAAATGGATTTAGTGCTTGATGATGTTAATGCTAAATTATCAGGTTTCGAAACTATTACTTACACAAATAATTCACCAGATGTATTAAATTATCTTTGGGTACAATTAGATCAAAACATGCGTGCTAGAGATTCTAAAACACCTTTAATTCAAGGTAGTGGAGTTAGCCCAGTTGCTCAAATAGGATCGTATGCAAACGATTATATGGGAGAAGGATTTGATGGAGGTTTTAATATTGAGGAAGTAAAAGATTCAAACGGTAAAGCTTTACAGCATATGATTAATCGCACAATGATGCGAGTAGAAATGCCAAAACCTTTAGCTTCAGGAGCGCAGTTTTCTTTCTCTATTAAATGGTGGTACAACATTAATGATCACGTTAATGGAAGAGGACGTTCTGGATATGAGTATTTTAAAGAAGACGACAATAGAGCGTACGTTATTGCACAGTTCTATCCTAGAATGGCAGTTTATAATGATGTTGAAGGATGGCAAAATTCTCAGTTTTGGGGACGCGACGAGTTTGCATTACCATTTGGAGATTTCGATGTAAACATAACAGTACCAGCAGATCACGTATTAGATGGTACAGGAGTACTTACCAATAGAAAAGAAGTATACTCAAAAACTATGATGAAGCGTTATGAGAAGGCTATGAAGTCTTTTGATGAGCCAGTAGTAATCGTAACTCAAGAGGAAGTAGTTGCAGCAGAAAAAACAAAATCCACAAAGACAAAAACTTGGAAATTAAGTGCTAAAAATGTGCGTGATTTTGGTTTTGCAACATCAAGACGTTTTATTTTAGATATGATGGCTGTAGATATCAATGGTTCAATTAAAATGGCTGTTTCTATGTATCCAAAAGAAGGAAACCCATTATGGGAAGAATGGTCTACTAAGGCTGTAGCAAGTACTTTAAAATCATACTCACGTATGACTTTCGATTACCCTTATCATAAAGCCATATCTGTTCACGCTAAAAATCAAGGTATGGAATACCCAATGATTTGCTGGAACTATGGTCGTCCAGATGCAGAAGGAAACTACAGTGATCGTACAAAATTCGGTATGATGTCTGTAATCATCCACGAAGTTGGTCACAATTTCTTTCCAATGATAGTAAATAGTGATGAGCGTCAATGGACATGGATGGATGAAGGTTTAAATACTTTTGTACAGTATGTTGCAGAGCAGGACTTTGGGAAATGGTATCCAGATGCATTGTCTTCAGGACAATCATCTTACCCATCCCGTCGAGGACCAGCAGCAAATATTACACGTTATATGGGAGGAGATCAAAATTATATTGCTTCAATCATGACTAAAGGTTTAAATACATACCAATTTGGAAACAATGCTTATGGTAAGCCAGGAACTGCATTAAATATTCTACGTGAAACAGTAATGGGTGAAGACCTATTTGACTATGCATTTAGAGAATATTCTAAGCGTTGGATGTTTAAACACCCAACACCAGAAGACTTTTTCCGTACAATGGAAGATGCTTCAGCAGTAGATTTAGATTGGTTCTGGAGAGGTTGGTTTTACACTACAGATTACGTAGATATAGGAATTAAAGATGTAAAAAAATTCTATGTAACTACAAAACCAAATAAAGTAGGTGCAAATATGGCTAAGCGTTACGGAATAGATGAAAAAGATTTAGTGTATTTTGTAGAAGAGGGAAGTGATGAGTATAGTGAAGGAATGACTAGCGAAAGTGTTTCAGAAAAATCAACCTCTTTAAAAGAATATTTAATGGATAACTTTTCTGCAGCAGAACGTGCAACAATGGAAGAGCCAAAGTATTTTTATAGTGTAATTTTTAATAAACCAGGAGGTTTAGTAATGCCAATAATTGTTGAGTATGCTTACGCTGATGGTACTAGTAAAACAGAAACATATCCAGCTCAAATTTGGAGACTTAATGATAAAGAGGCTAGTAAAGCTATTGCTTCTGCTAAAGAGATTGTTACTATAACTGTAGATCCAAAATTAGAAACTGCAGATGTAGATACATCTAACAATACTTGGCCAAGAGAGGTTAAAGAAGGAGAGTTTGATGAATTTAAGAATAAAGTTAAAGACTAGTAATTAGTTTATTTAATTTCTAAAAAGCCTTTTCGAAAGATTAGGTTTTTTTTTATTGTTAACCTTTAAAGTTTTAACACAATTAAAACATTTTTTTCTTCTCGCTGATTTTCTTACTTTTGCAGACGTTAAAAAACTAATCAAATTAAAAAATAATATGGATAAAATGATGATTTACTTGCCAATAGCATTGGCAGTATTAGGCTTAATCTACATGTTTATTAAGCAAAAGTGGGTAATGAAGCAAGATGCAGGAGATGGTAAAATGAAAGAAATTTCAGATCATATCTATGAAGGCGCTTTAGCTTTTTTAAATGCAGAATATAGATTACTTGCAATTTTTGTAGTAATAGTAAGTGTATTATTAGCAATCGTTTCTTTTGTAGTACCAACAACACACTGGTTAATAGTTGTTGCATTTATTTGTGGAGCTGTATTTTCTGCTTTTGCAGGAAATTTAGGTATGAAAATAGCAACTAAAACTAACGTTAGAACAACACAGGCTGCAAAAACAAGTTTACCTAAAGCCTTAAGTGTTTCTTTTGGTGGTGGTACTGTTATGGGACTTGGTGTTGCTGGTTTAGCAGTATTAGGTTTAACAGCATTTTTTATTCTTTTCAATAATTACTTAGGAGGTGAAACTTTTAGTGTAGATAACATGACAATAGTTTTAGAAACATTAGCAGGATTTTCTTTAGGTGCTGAATCAATTGCTTTATTTGCAAGAGTTGGTGGTGGAATATACACCAAAGCTGCTGATGTTGGAGCTGATTTAGTTGGTAAGGTTGAAGCTGGTATTCCTGAAGATGATCCAAGAAACCCAGCGACAATTGCTGATAATGTTGGAGATAATGTAGGTGATGTTGCAGGAATGGGAGCAGATTTATTTGGTTCATACGTGGCAACTGTATTAGCTGCAATGGTTCTTGGTAACTATGTGATCCAAGATATGGGTGGTAATATTGGTGAAGCCTTTGGCGGAATTGGTCCAATTTTATTACCAATGTCAATTGCAGGAATTGGAATCATTATTTCTATAATTGGTACTTTACTGGTTAAGATTAGTAGCAATGATGCTAAGGAATCTCAAGTAATGGCTGCGCTTAATAAAGGAAACTGGACTTCAATCGTTTTGGTTGCAGTTGCTTGTTTTGGATTATGTAGGTGGATGTTACCTGAAACAATGAGCATGAACTTTTTTGGTGAAGGACCAGATGGTGGAAACTTATTGAAAGAGATTAGCTCTATGAGAGTATTCTATGCAACACTTGTTGGTTTAGTTGTAGGAGCTGTTATTTCTGGAGTTACAGAATACTATACAGGATTAGGTAAAAAACCAATTTTAAAAATTGTTCAACAGTCTTCTACAGGAGCAGGAACAAATATAATAGCAGGTTTAGCAACAGGAATGATTTCTACATTCCCATCAGTATTATTATTTGCTGGAGCTATTTGGGCATCTTATGCTTTTGCAGGTTTTTACGGAGTAGCTTTAGCTGCTTCTGCTATGATGGCGACAACTGCTATGCAATTAGCGATTGATGCTTTTGGACCAATTGCAGATAATGCAGGTGGTATTGCTGAAATGAGTGAGCAAGATCCAATTGTTAGAGAACGTACAGATATTTTAGATGCTGTTGGTAATACAACTGCAGCAACTGGTAAAGGTTTTGCAATTGCTTCGGCAGCATTAACATCTTTAGCTTTATTTGCTGCTTATGTAACGTTAACAGGAATCTACGGAATTAACATTTTTAAAGCACCAGTTTTAGCCATGTTATTTGTTGGTGGAATGGTACCTGTAGTGTTTTCTGCTTTAGCTATTAATGCAGTTGGAAAAGCTGCCATGGAAATGGTAGAAGAAGTAAGAAGACAATTTAGAGAGATTCCTGGAATTATGGAAGGAACTGGTAAACCGGAATACGATAAGTGTGTAGCCATTTCAACTAAAGCTTCTTTAAAAGAAATGATGTTACCTGGTTTATTAACGATTGGTTTTCCATTAGTTATTGCATTTGTTCCGATGTTGTTTGGAATGGAGAATAAAGCAATTGCTGAAATGTTAGGTGGTTATATGGCTGGTGTAACTGTTTCTGGTGTGCTTTGGGCAATCTTCCAAAACAACGCTGGAGGTGCTTGGGATAACGCTAAGAAATCTTTTGAAGCTGGTGTAGAGATTAATGGAGAAATGACTTACAAAGTTTCTGAAGCGCATAAAGCAGCAGTAACTGGTGATACTGTTGGAGATCCATTTAAAGATACCTCTGGACCATCAATGAACATTTTAATTAAATTAACATGTTTAATTGGTTTAGTAATTGCTCCAATTTTAGGAGGTCATACTGAAGAAGGAATAGCTACGAATACTTCTAATGTTGAAGTTAAACGTATTATTTCTTTAGAAACTGCAGATGATGGAGCTGTTATATCAGGAACTGCTTCTGCAAAAGTTACTACCAAAGTGATTAGTGATGATAAAATAGAAATCACAGAGAAAAATTTTGAAGGAAATTTAGAACAAGTTTCTAAGGAAGCAAGTGATTACGCAAAATCTAAAGAGTAAAAATATTCGTTTTCAGTTTTTAGATTAGGAATTATAAACCACGCTTTTAAGCGTGGTTTATTTTTATTTTGAAGTTTTATAATAGATAAAATATTCATGGCATTATTCAAAAAAGATCCTTTACAAATTATTGCATTCCAAAGTTATGGAACAGATACACATTTCTATTTGCGTGGTAGAGCGTTGCAGCACGAATCTATAGATTAGATAAACAAGGTTTCTTTAGTCTTCTAAGAAACAGTTGGAAACGTTTAGAATCTAATGAAGTAAAACATACTGCAATAACCATTAAGCTACCTAACGGTATTGTTTTAAATACAAAAAGTGATAATCATGGTTATTTTAAAGTAAAAGCAGACTTACAAGCTTTAAGTACAATAACAAATAGTGAAGGTTGGTTAACTTGTGAAGTTGCTTATAATGATGTTAACATAACGCGAAATATACAAAATAGTAATCGTTTTCCTGCTGAAATTTTAATACCATCAACCACTGCAGGATTTGGTGTTGCTAGTGATATAGACGATACTATTTTACACACAGGAGTAGTGTCTAAATTAAAATGGCGTTTATTATATAATTCGCTATTTAAATCTGCAAAAATGCGTTTACCTTTAGAAGGTGCTGCAGAATTTTATCATTTATTGCATAGAGGGAAATCTGGAGAAAATGCAAACCCTATATTTTATGTCAGTCACAGTTCATGGAATTTATACAGATATTTAGAGTTATTTTTAAGACAAAACAACTTTCCTAAGGGCCGAATTTTGCTAAGAAACTTTAGTGATATATTAAAGAGGAAGACAGCAAATCAAAAACCTCAGAAACAAAAAGAGATATTAAACTTATTAAAAACCTATCCTGAATTACCATTTATTTTAATAGTAGATAGCGGAGAACCCGATCCAGATATTTATATAGAAATAGCTAAGCAATTTTCAGAGCGTATTAAAGCCATTTATTTGCGTAGTGTAAAGCATAATAAAAGGATATTGCGTGTTAAAAGTTTACAAGAGCAGTTTAAAACAACACCTATATTATTAGTAGATAGTAGTAATCAAGCAATAGCTCACGCTTGAGAAAACGGATTTATTGAGTAGGCTTGCGTTAGTGATTACTCATCCAAATTATTTTGGAAGAAATCGTGATTACTTCGCAGTTGAAATGGCATCCTTTTTTTTGCTTCAGCAAATGGCAAAAAAAATATAGTGGATAGCGCGACCCTTGTGGTAACGCCCTAAACAGTATTAAAGAGTTAAAACAAACCGTTAATTTCTGCGTCTATTTTATTAAGTATCAATCCTAAATCTTCAGGATTTGCAACAAAATCTAAATTATCGACATCAATAATTAATAATTTTCCTTTGTCATAGCCTGTTATCCAAGCTTCGTAGCGTTCGTTTAATCTGCTTAAATAGTCTATACTTATTGAGTTTTCGTACTCACGACCACGTTTGTGTATTTGTGATACTAAGTTGGAGATAGAACTGCGTAAGTAAATTAATAAATCTGGACCTTGAACAAAGCTTTCCATAAGCTCAAAAAGTGAAGAGTAGTTTTTAAAGTCACGATTTGTCATTAAGCCCATGGCATGAAGGTTAGGTGCAAAAATATGTGCATCTTCATAAATGGTACGATCTTGAATAATATCTTTACCACTTTCACGTATTTGTGCAACTT
Source organism: Lacinutrix sp. (assembly GCF_037625555.1). Taxonomy (GTDB): domain Bacteria; phylum Bacteroidota; class Bacteroidia; order Flavobacteriales; family Flavobacteriaceae; genus Lacinutrix. Next base: position 5,642 of record NZ_JASJHV010000140.1, on the reverse strand, counting down.
GGCGAAATCTACTGTTTAAAAAGTAAACCTGTAAATTAAAACTCCAGCGTTCCATCTGGTTGTAGAAATCATCTAAATACGGGTTGTCAACTACATCTTCTAATTGTGCTTCCCATTTGTAATGTTTAGCAAGTAATTTTGTGAGCGTAGTTTTTCCAGCTCCAATGTTTCCGGCAAGTGCAACGTGCATATTATTTTAATTTTAGTTGGTAAGTATATAGCAATTTATCTGTGTAAATATACACGAATTGATTGGTTACAAAAAACTGACTTATTAACAAATTTGTAATGCTAACAGGTTTAATGGTTTCTGTGTTTTTTGCAGCATAAAATAATGTATTCTCCTTTTTTAAAATAATGTTTTCGTTGCACTCTTCAATCTTTGTGTATCCTTTATTAGGAGTTTTAGAGACTAAACTGCCAAAATAATTATATTTATAAATAAAATTCTTAGTAAGTAACCAGCACCAATTATAGTTGCTGGCAATATCTAGAATATTGTTTTCAATTGGTAATGTTTTTGCACGTATGGTGTTGTTTTTGTAATCGTACAATTCTAGTTGCATTAAATCTTGATTAAAAATCCATATAGTATTATCACTTCCAGTAGAAACATGAGATACATTTTTATAAGGTTTAGTTTGGTTAAAGTCTATTTTAAATATTTCCGCTAATCTGTTATCTAAAATTATAACCGTATTAAATGCTTTGTAAAAAAGGTTGATTTTTAAAGGATTAAAACTATTTGCAGATGTAATTGGACCCAATTGTACATTACTATATTTAAGTAATTTATTGTCTTGTTTTTTTGTTAGCGTATTATTTAAGGTGAAGAGTATAGTATAGAAGTTGTCTATGCCAATAATAGAATCGGCCTTAAATTCGATTTTGGTTTTTAATTCTGCCTTAATACTATCTTGAGCGAAAGCCGAAAATGTAAGGAGAAAAAGTATGTATTGTAGCTGTTTCATTGTGAAGTGAAAAGTACAAAAATTGAACCACTTTAATACTAAAAGCTTCATTTAGATAGTTGATTCTTTTGCTGGAATATTTTTTAAGAAAACTTTAACACATAAGCGTTAAACGTTTTTAGCTTTTAGTCGTCTTAACAATTATTAACTGTATTTTTACAAAATAAATTAAGAAATAATATTATGAAATTAAAAGCACTATTAACCTGCATTACACTTTGCTTAGCAGCATTTACATTTGCACAAGACGATTTTCAAGGTCAAGCAACATACATGTCTAAAACAAGTGTAGATATGGATGCTTGGGGAGGAAAAGAAATGAGTCCTGAACGTAAGAAAATGATAATGGAAAGAATGAAAAGTATGTTCGAGAAAACATTTATACTTACGTTCAATAAAACAGAGTCTATGTATGTTGAAGATGAAAAACTTGATACTCCAGGAGGAGGTAGAGGTATCATGATGAAAATGGGAATGGGAGGCGGTTCTCAATATAAAAACATTAAAGGCGGACTTATTATGGAAGATAAAGAGTTCATGGGCAAGCAATTTTTAATTAAAGATGAGTTAGAGAAATTTGAATGGAAGATGACAGGAGAGAGTAAGCAAATTGGTAAATACCTTTGCATGAAAGCCATAGCTATGAAGCCCGTAGACCAAACAGACTGGACTAAAATGCGAAGAAAAGATAGAGATAAAGATAAAAAGAAAGAAGAGGAAGATGCTAAAGGTGTTAGAACTGTAAGTACATTTGGTAAAGATGAAACTAGTAAAACTGATATAGCTAAAGATACTACAGTAGTTGCCTCTACAGAAAAAGAAACAACAACACTTACAATGGATGATATAGAAATTCCAAAAGAAGAAGAAGTTGTGGCTTGGTACACTATGCAAATTCCAGTAAATAATGGTCCTGGAGATTTTTGGGGATTACCAGGTTTAATTTTAGAAATAAATTCAGGTAGAACAACTATTTTGTGTTCTAAAATTGTAATGAATCCAGCTGAAAAGCAAGACATAAAACAACCATCTAAAGGTCAGGAAGTAACTAGAGCAGAATACACAGAAACTGTAACTAAGAAAATGGCTGAGATGCGTGAAATGTATGGCGGAAGAGGTCGTGGAGGACGCGGTAAATAGTAAAGTAACTTATAGAAACACATAACCAAACCACATTTATGAAACACATTTTCATACTGTTATTATTAATAGTAACAAGTATAACTTTTGCACAAGTTAAATACGAAGGTATTGTAACAGATAAAGAAGGTGAGCCATTAGAGTTTGCAAATGTTATTGCTATAAATAAAGAATCTAAGGTTTTAGAGTCTTATGCAGTAACAAACGATGCAGGGAAATATAAATTAAGTTTAGGAAAAAATACAACTTATAGTATTCAAGTAAGCTACATTGGTTTTACAACAAGCGAGCTAGAAATTACAACCAAAGAAGAAACTATAAGTAAAAATTTCAGCTTAGTAGCAGACAATACTCTAGACGAGGTAGAGTTAGTTTACGAAATGCCTGTTACTATTAGTGGAGATACCATAACTTATAATGCAGATTCTTTTAAAAACGGTACAGAGCGTAAGCTTGGAGATGTTTTAAAAAAATTACCTGGAGTTGAGGTAAATGACGATGGTGAAATAGAGGTAGAAGGAAAAACTGTTGGTAAAGTAATGATAGACGGAAAAGATTTTTTCGATGGAGACAGTAAGTTAGCAACTAAAAACATACCTGCAAATGCTATTGATAAAGTACAGGTTTTAAAAAATTACTCTAACAATAGTCAGTTAAGTGGTGTTACTAATAACCAAGATAATATAGCCATTAATATAAAACTTAAAGAGGGTAAAAAGAATTTCTGGTTTGGTACAGTTACTGCAGGTGTTGGAGATTCTCCAGACGGAGAACTGTATTTAGCACAACCTAAATTATTTTATTATAGCCCCAAAAAGAGTATTAATGTTATTGGTGATATTAATAATATTGGTGAGTTAGCCTTGTCTAGGCGAGATATACGTAATTTTGGAGGTGGTTTTCAAAAACCTAGCCAACAAAGTGGTACAAATATTAATTTAGGAAATAACGACTTGGGCTTTGCACAACTACAAAACAATCAAGCCAAAGATATAAACTCAAAGTTTTTAGCTGGTAACTTTAGTTACTCACCAAAAAGCACATTAGATTTATCTGGATTTGCCATTTTATCTAGTAGTAGAATTGAGTTACAACAAAATAGTAATGTATTATATACTAACCCAGCTTTTCGTATTCCAGATGAATTTACCCAAAGTAATACCAAGCAAAAAACAGATTTAGGATTAATAAAGTTAAGCACTAAGTATAAACCAAATGCAAATAATCAATTAGATTATGATATTATTGGTCGTATGTCTAAAGACATACAAATTAATGAAACATTTTCTAATGTTGTTGGTGCTGTAAACCAACTTGAAGATGCAACACCTTTTAGATTAAATCAAAATTTAAATTATTACTACACACTAGACGAGACTAATATTTTCGCTCTTTCAGTTCAGCATTTACTGCAAAATGAAGATCCTTTTTACAACGCTTTGTTAGAAAATGACCCTACAAATAACGATAATGGTATTGATCCAGACGATATGCTTCCTGATGAAGATCCTTATGATGGTACAGCTGAAGGTTTAGGTTTCGATAGGTCACAAATTAACTACAGCGTTAATCAAGAAAAACTTGTAAAAACAAATCAAATAGATGCAAAACTAGATTATTGGAATATTTTAAATAAAAAGAGTGATATCAATTTTACTATAGGAACTATACACAGTAATCAACAATTCGATTCTAATATTTTTCAAACGCTTGATAATGGAAATGAATTAGATACCAACTCTAGTATTACAGGAGTGTCAGACGTTAACGATATAAAGTACACCTTTAGCGATGTTTATTTAGGAATGCATTACCGTTACAAAACTGGAAAATTTACAATAAGTCCAGGTTTATCTGCACATGCCTATAGTGTGGTAAACGATCAATTTAATACAGAAACTAAAGACAACTTTTTTAGATTATTACCAGATTTAAATGTAAGAGTACAATTAAAAACCTCTGAAAATTTAAATCTCTCTTACCGTATGCAATCACAATTTACAGATGTAAATCAATTTGCTAGAGGTATTGTATTAAACAATTATAACTCAACATTTATTGGTAACCCAAATTTAGAGAATTCATTGTCTCATAATTTAAATTTAAGCTACTTTAGTTTTAATATGTTTAACTATACAAATGTATTTGCTTTTTTAAACTATAGTAAAAACATAGATAATTTAAGAACACAATCTATCTTCCAGCCAGGTTCTGTTATTAGAAGTAGTACACCATTTAATTCTGGGTTAGAGGACGAAACATTTACAGCAAGTGGTCGTTTTCAAAGACGTTTTGGTAAGTTGCAAGCCAGTATTAGAGGTAATTTTAATTATTCTAAATTCAACCAATTTATTAACAATCAATTATCTGTTAACGAGAATTTATCACAGACCTATACACCAACGTTACGTTCTAATTTTAGAGATGCACCAAATTTCGAGTTAAGCTATAGATATACAACAAGCGATAACGTGCAAGGTGATAGAACTACAAAAATTATTACAAATAGTCCATCTGTAGAGTTTGATGCGTTAATATTTAAAAAGTTTACATTTAAAACCGATTACGGTTACACCAGACAAACTGTAGGAGGTAATACCAATAGTTTTGGTCTCTTAAATGCTAATTTAATTTATAGAAAAGAGAATGATAGTAAATGGGAGTATGAAGTTAAAGCAACTAATATATTAGACGTAGATTCTAATTTAACTAATAACGTAGGAGGCTTTAGTGTTAGTACCAGTGAGTATTTTATACAACCAAGATTCTTAACGTTTAGAGCAGTCTACAATTTATAAAGTAAAGATTATAGTAATAAAAAAAGCGAGCATTTAGCTCGCTTTTTTTATACTTTAAAATAAACCTCTTCAAAAGGTATCCTAAACCTAGGTCCATAAACACCTTCTGGTTTTCTTATGCCACAGCTGATTACCATATTAATTTCGGCACTTCTAGGTAAGCCTAAAATCTGTTTTACTTTTAAGCTGTCACTGCCTTCCATTGGGCAAGTGTCGTAATTTATTTCAGACATGCTTAACATAAAATTTTCAGCAGCTAAACCTGCACTTTTGTGAGCCACAATTCTCATATCGCTAGATCTTACTTGTCTATAAATGGGTTTAAAAAGACCAATAACTTGAAATGTAAAATATTTAATTTGTCCAAGAATACCTAACAAGTCTGTGTAAATGGTTGGGATTAGTTTCTTATAATAATCCGTTGCCATTTTTTTTCGTTTTTCTTCTCTTTTAGATAAATCTGGTTTACTGTAAACACTATTTAGAAAACTTATGTTTGCTTTTGCGCGTTGTTTCCATAAATCTTTTCTTGCTACCACAATAACTAATTGCTTAGCCGTTTTTGCTGCACTTTGGTTAAAGCATGCTTTTGCTAATGCTTTAAGTTTAGTAGTATCTGTTACATGATAGAATTCCCAAAGCTGTAGATTACTACTGGTAGGAGCTAAAGATGCATTATAGATACATTGTTTAACTTTTTCGGTATCTATATCTGTGTCTTCATACACTCTAA
>NZ_JASJHV010000139.1:0-20559 GCF_037625555.1 Lacinutrix sp. | reverse complement strand
AGAAAAAAAAAGGCATTATTCAAATTGATAGATAATGGCAAAACTAAACTATATGTTATGACTTGATCATTACAAATGAATGGCTATGATAAAAATAACTCTCCTAATGTTAAAAAATATAAACAACATGCTCTTTTGCTTAAAGGAGAGAAAATAGCAACATTGATAAATAATAATATTGGAGATTTAAGGACTTTTAATAATCAAGTTTTAAAGTATTTTTCAGATTGTAAAAGCGTTGCATCATATATTGAAGGTGAACTCTATCAAGATTATGATATTGTTCAAATTACAGATGATTACAATACTCTTTGCGAATAGACTTTTTCTTAAATAGTTTAAATCATGAGCCATAACATCCAACACGACCTAGTAATCAAAACCTCTAAAGAAAATGTTTTCAATGCTATCTCGCAACCAGAATATCTAAACAATTGGTGGACATTAAACTCTTCAGGGAAACCAGAATTAGGAATTGAGTACAACTTAAATTTCACAGACAAATACAATTGGTTTTGTAAAGTTTCAAAAGTAAAACCTAACGACTCATTCTATTTAAAAATGACGAACTCAGATGAAAATTGGAACTCAACAACCTTTGGTTTCGAATTAAAAGAGCATGAGTATGGCACATTAGTAGAATTCACTCATAAAGATTGGCAAAACAATAATCATGAGTTTCGTAACACTTCCTATTGTTGGGCATTATTATTAAAAGCTTTAAAAAAATATCTTGAAACTGGAATTGTCGTACCATTTCCAGAACGAGATTAGTCGATTAATAGATTAATTTTCTCCCATAAATCGTTATCGAAGGTAGAAAGTGCAAAATTAGAATCTTCGGCAGCTTCTCCCATTCTTACAATAACCAAATTTCTACTTGGTATAATATATATTTTCTGATCATTTTTGCCAAGAGCAGCATACATATCGTTTGGAGCATTACTAATTAAACTGCCATTAAACTCAAATTGAGTTTGTGGTAAATAGTAAGAGTTTTTAACATTTAGCCACCACAAATAGCTGTAAGCTTCATTAATATCTTGTGATGTTGAGGTAGCTTGATTTAAAAAATTCTCTGATACTATTTGCAAATCTTCCCATTTTCCTTTTGCAGAAATTAGTAGGCCAAAACGAGCCATGCTTCTAGTGTTACTAAAATAAACACTCAAATTATCTAACATAATCCAACTGCCAGAAAGTCCTATTTTATCTTTCAATTTTGCGTTAAAATAATTTGTCCAAGTCTGGTTGCTAGCTTCTGCAATAACATCTTGCAATTTTACATATACATTATGGTAAACCCATCTTTCACCTGCATCTGTCAAATATTCTAGGTTTTCTGGTGAAACAGCATCTCCTAGACTATCATCCAAACCAGAATCCATAGACAATAAATTTTTACAAGTAATTAAATTTTCTTTTTCTAATGGAGCATTTGTCCATCCTGTACCTAAATAAGAAGACACTTTGTTATCAATAGTAATTAAACCTTCGTCTTGTGCAATACCTGCAACTTAAGACGTAAGCGTTTTACCAGTACTTGCCCAATACCAGCTAGAGTTAGAATTATGATTATTAAAATAATTTTCTAAAACAATTTTTCCATTAAGAGGTACTATAAAGCCTTTAGTGTTTTTTTCTTCTAAGAAATCTAAAAGCGATTGTAATGCATCTATATTCCAATTTAAATCGTTTATAGATGTTGTATACTAAGTTGATGTGTTTATAGGCGGAAAATAAATAGAGTTTACTTCTGGATTTTGCACATCGTTAATTGTTGTAGTTTCATCTTTACTACAAGTAAAAATCAATAGGAATAATAAAAAATAAGAAGTTGGTTTTAAAGTGAACATAAACAACGGTTTTAAATTTAGACTCTAAAGAAAACAAAAAATGTTTAAAACTTTACTATTAATCGTATTTTCTAATTCATTACGTATCTTTGCAATCCAAAATTCAGATATGCGTACAAAGTCACTTAAGAAGAACAAAATCAATGTAATAACATTAGGTTGTAGTAAAAATGTTTACGACAGCGAAGTGTTAATGGGACAACTAAAAGCCAGTGGTAAAGAGGTTGTGCATGAAGAAGAAGGAAATATTGTTGTAATTAATACTTGTGGTTTTATTAATAATGCCAAAGAAGAGAGTGTGAATACGATTTTGGAGTACATGCAAAAAAAGGAAGATGGAGATGTAGATAAAGTATTTGTTACAGGTTGTCTTTCGGAACGCTATAAGCCAGATTTACAAAAAGAAATACCAAATGTAGATCAGTATTTTGGAACAACAGAATTGCCAGGATTGTTAAAAGCTTTAGGCGCAGATTATAAGCATGAATTAATAGGTGAGCGTTTAACTACGACTCCTAAAAATTATGCTTATCTTAAGATTGCAGAAGGTTGCGACAGACCTTGTAGTTTTTGTGCCATTCCATTAATGCGTGGAAAACATAAAAGTAAGCCTATAGAGCATTTAGTTATTGAGGCTGAAAAACTTGCAGCAAACGGTGTAAAAGAATTAGTGCTTATTGCTCAAGATTTAACGTATTACGGATTAGATTTATATAAAAAACGAAACCTTGCAGAGTTACTTGAGAACCTTGTAAAGGTTGAAGGCATAGAATGGATACGTTTGCATTATGCATTTCCAACAGGTTTCCCAATGGATGTGTTAGATGTTATGAAACGTGAGCCAAAAGTTTGTAATTATTTAGATATACCGTTACAACATATTAACGATGAGCTTTTAAAAAGTATGCGTCGTGGTACTACACACGAAAAAACAACAAAGTTGTTAAAAGAGTTTAGGGTTAAAGTTCCAGAAATGACAATACGTACAACCTTGATTGTTGGCTATCCTGGAGAAACACAAGAAAATTTCGAAGAACTTAGAGAATGGGTTCGCGAGATGCGTTTTGAACGTTTGGGGTGTTTTACATATTCTCACGAGGAAAATACACATGCTTTTAATTTAGTTGACGATGTACCACAGGATGTAAAGCAAGATCGTGCAAACGAAATTATGGAGATTCAATCTCAAATTTCTTGGGAGTTAAATCAAGAAAAAATAGGACAAGAATTTAAGGTTGTTATCGATAGAAAAGAAGGAGAATATTTTATTGGTAGAACAGAATTCGATTCACCAGATGTAGATAACGAAGTATTAATTGATGCTACAAAAACCTATTTAAAAACAGGTGAATTTGCAACCGTAAAAGTATTTGAAGCTGCGGATTTCGATTTGTATGCTGAAGTTGTTAAGTAACGCTTTATATTAAAAAAAAAACAGATTAGTATGGCATTAACAGAATCTAACAGTTTCGAAAATGAAACACTAGCTCCAGATTTTGCTTTACAAGACGTAGTTAAAGAAAAAACAGTAACACTTCAAGGACTTAAAGGACAAAAAGGTACTGTAATTATGTTTATATGTAATCATTGTCCATTTGTGATTCATGTAAATGCACAGCTGGTAAAACTGGCTAATGCTTATAAAAATAAAGGTATAGGCTTTATTGCAATTAGTAGTAACGATGTTGAAAATTATCCTCAAGATCGCCCAGAATTAATGAAGCAAGTGGTAGCGGATTTAAACTATCCTTTTCCTTATTTATACGATGAATCTCAAGATGTCGCTAAAGCTTACGATGCAGCTTGCACACCAGATTTTTATGTTTTTAATACAAGTTTAAAAGCAACATATCATGGGCAGTTAGATCATTCTAGACCTGGAAATGGTATTCCTGTTTCTGGAGAAGACTTAAGAAAAGCAATAGATGCTATTTTAAATAATGAATTGCCTCTAGACAACCAGAAACCTAGTGTTGGTTGTGGTATTAAGTGGAAAGTAAAATAAAGTTATTATTTATCTAAATTTGAATTACTTTTGTGAAAAAGTAAAAAAAATGCAGCAAACTACAAATACGATATTAATGATTCGTCCAGTTCACTTTCGAATGAACGAACAAACAGCAATTAATAATTACTTTCAGGAAGATTTAGAGATAAAAAACACTGAGATTAACGCAAAAGCACAAGAAGAGTTTGATGCTTATGTAGAGAAATTAAGAGCTGTTGGTATTAATGTAATTGTAGAAGACGACGATAAATTAATGGACACTCCAGATTCTATTTTCCCAAACAATTGGGTAAGTTTTCATGCTAATGGAAATATAGGCTTGTATCCTATGTTTGCAGAAAACAGAAGAAAAGAACGTAGAGAAGAAGTGTTTATGCGTTTAGAAAAAGAAGGTTTTAAAATTAAAAACATAATAGATTATACCGAAGCAGAAAACGAAGGTGTGTTTTTAGAAGGGACAGGTAGTTTACTGTTAGATCGCCAAAACCAAAAAGCATATTGTGCATTATCGTCAAGAGCAGACGAAGGCTTATTTATTGAGTTTTGCGAAGATTTCGAGTATACTCCAATTGTATTTACTGCAAACCAAACGGTAGACGGAAAACGTAAAGCAATATACCATACCAATGTTATGATGTGTTTAGCAGAAACATTTGCTGTTATTTGTCTAGAATGTATAGACGATAAAAAAGAACGTAAAAACGTACTTTCAAACCTAGCAGCAGATAGTAAAGAGGTTATAAAAATTACAGAAGCACAGGTTAATAACTTTGCTGGTAACATGTTACAAGTAAAAGGGAAAGATGATAAGTTGTATTTAATTATGAGCCAAGCTGCTTTCGATTCTTTAACACAAGAACAAATTAATAAAATAGAAGACCATTGCGATATATTATCAAGTTCTCTAGAAACTGTAGAAACTTGTGGTGGTGGTAGTGCACGTTGCATGATGGCTGAGGTCTTTTTACCAAAAGCTTAATACAACTATAATATTTTAATTTTAGGTAGTTCTATACAAAGGACTACCTATTTTTTTGTCTGTAATTCTTATAGAGAAATTAAAACTATATCCCAATTTATAGCAATTAATGCTATATTTGTGGCTTTAAAATAAGAACCAAAATGAGCCTTCAAGTCGTATTAACACAAGCAGTAAAACAAGCAGTAAAGACTGTTTATAAAGCGAATTTAGAAACTGTAGAATTTCAAGCAACACGTAAAGAGTTTGCAGGAGATATTACAGTAGTTATGTTCCCAATGTTGCGTGTAGTAAAAGGTAATCCTTTGCAAATAGGAGAATCTATTGGTAATTTTTTAGTAGAAAACGTAGAAGAAGTAAAAGCATTTAATGTTGTAAAAGGCTTTTTAAATATTGAAATAGTAGATGCACATTATATCAACTTCTTTAATACAGTTAAGGCAAATGAGAACTTTGGTATTTTAAAATCTAAAACCAACGATAAGGCTGTAATGGTAGAATACTCTTCTCCAAATACAAACAAGCCTTTGCACTTAGGTCATGTGCGTAATAACCTTCTTGGGTATAGTGTTGCAGAGATTATTAAAGCTTCTGGTAAGACCGTTTATAAAACACAAATTATTAACGATAGAGGTATTCATATTTGTAAAAGTATGTTAGCTTGGCAACGTTTTGGTAATAATGAAACTCCAGATTCTACAGGTTTAAAAGGCGATAAGTTAGTAGGTAATCATTACGTAAAATTCGATCAAGAATATAAAAAAGAAATAGCATCATTAATTGCTGAAGGTAAAACACAAGACGAAGCAAAAAAAGAAGCACCAATTTTATTAGAAGCACAACAAATGCTTCAAAAATGGGAAGCTGGAGATAAAGAAGTAATTGCGCTTTGGGAAACCATGAACCAATGGGTTTATAAAGGTTTCGATGTTACTTATAAAAACTTAGGTGTAGATTTCGATACACTGTATTACGAAAGTCAAACCTATTTATTAGGAAAAGAATTTGTAAACGAAGGTCTAAAAACAGGAGTGTTCTTTAAAAAAGAAGACGGTTCTGTTTGGTGCGATTTAACCGAAGATGGTTTAGACGAAAAAATAGTACTCCGTAGTGATGGTACTGCAGTATACATGACGCAAGATATTGGCACAGCAATACAACGAGCAAAAGATTTCCCAAATGTTGGTGGTATGGTTTATACCGTTGGAAATGAACAAGATTATCATTTTCAGGTCTTATTCTTAATACTTAAAAAATTAGGATTCGATTGGGCAAAAAATTTATTTCATTTAAGTTATGGTATGGTAGATTTACCCAGCGGAAAAATGAAGAGTAGAGAAGGAACCGTTGTAGATGCAGACGACTTAATCGCAGATATGGCAACTACAGCCCAAGAAATCTCTGAAGAATTAGGAAAGCTTGATAGTTATAACGATCAAGAAAAAAGTGAACTTTATAAAACCATAGGTTTAGGTGCTCTAAAATATTACATTTTAAAAGTAGACCCAAAAAGACGTATTCTTTTCGATCCTAAAGAATCTATAGATTTTCAAGGAAACACAGGACCATTTATACAATATACTTACGCAAGAATACAATCTATATTACGTAAAGCTAATGTAAATAAAACAGATAACAGTATCAATGTGCCAAGTACGCTAATCCTTCATGAAAAAGAAAAAACCTTATTAAAACAATTGCAATTGTTTCCAGAGGTGATACAAAATGCAGCAACAAACCATAGTCCAGCTCTAATAGCTAATTTTACTTACGATTTGGTGAAAGATTACAATTCGTTTTTTCAAAACTTACCAATAGTAATGGGTAACGAAGATAAAAACTCTATAGTCTTTAGAGTACAGTTGTCTCAATCAGTTGGTAATACTATTAAAAACTCCTTTAAATTATTAGGTATTGTTGTGCCAGAACGTATGTAATAGATTCTACAATAAATTATAAAAATCCTAAAACATAGAATTAGTTTTAGGATTTTTTCATGTTTCGTTAACGAAGTTAGCTTAAAATTTTGAAAAAGTCAAATAGCCTAGCTTTCTTCCTTTTTTCTAGGTTTGTTAATTTTGTTAAAGAATTTTAACTAAACTTTAAACAAAATTTAAGAGTTTTAACAAACTTCGTCTCTATCTTTGTGGAAACTAAAAAATTAATTATGAAAACTAAAAATGTATTATTGGCTTTTGCAATTGTAGGTCTTGTAGGATTTACATCTTGTAAAGAAGAACAAAAAGAAGTTGAAACTGTAACAAAAGAAGTTGCACAAAAAGTAGAAGAAGTGCAAGATATACCTAATATTGTAGGTGTTGCAGCAGGAAACGAAAATTTCTCTACACTTGTAGCTGCAGTAAAGGCCGCAGATCTTGTAGACACATTAAGTAGCGAAGGACCATTTACTGTATTTGCTCCAACAAACGATGCTTTTGGTGCTTTACCAGAAGGAACAGTACCAACTTTATTAGAAGCAGAAAATAAAGGTAAATTAACTTCTATACTAACATACCACGTTGTTTCTGGAAATTTTGATGCTGCATCTGTAATACAAGCAGTAAAAGATAACAACGGAACATTTGTTGTAAAAACAGTACAAGGCGAAGAGCTAAGTATAATGGTAGTAGATGGTAAAGTAATGTTGCAAGATGCAAATGGTAACAAGTCTACAGTAGTAATAGCAGATGTTAAAGCATCTAATGGTACTATACACGCTATAGATTCTGTAGTAATGCCTAAATCATAATATTAGTAATTTTTTATTGGTTAGTTATTAATATTCGTAAATGCTTGAATTGTAAAGATTCAAGCATTTTTTTTTATTCAATAACTACTTTTTTTGCAGTATTAGGAATAAACATAGTATTAGATATTTTTTTATCTCAATAGATTTAGCTTCTTGCACAGCAAGAAGAAGAGGCGAAAATTCAATTTCATTTCTTAGGCTTATTGCTCCAGAGCCATTGATGTATAAATTCGAAAAGCCATCTGTATGTTTCTCATATCGTTTTTTATTTAGCTTATACTTAGAGTTATAGTAGTATTTGCCTTTGCAAAGTGTAAGAAATTTTTTCAGTACTAGAAGGTTTGTAAATTATTGTTATCGATTCGCATAATTAGTTAAAAACCATTTTTTTGTCTTCACTATTCTTCTTGTATTCAATTAATGCTTCCTTTTCTAGACCAAGTTCTTTTTTTACTATGGTATCAGATTTTTCATATTCGGTATAAGAGAAACCTTTATCTAACCTGGTAATGACTTTCATCCATCCTAATTCTCCTTTTCCATAATAAATCATTGCGTAACGGTCTTCTTTTACGTAAGCATTCGCAGTGACTCCCATTTCTTGTTCAAACACGCTTTTTGGAATCTCTTCATTTAAAGATTCGTATGTTATTTCATAATTTATTTCGCCTTCAAAATAACCTTGTGCATTAGCATTTGTAACAAATACAATTAAAAAAAATGGCAGAAGTTTTAAAATTTTAGTCATTAAAAAAAGGTTTTAGTGGATACTTAAACGAAGTTAGACGAAAAAAAGAATAAATTCAAAAAGCTTTCTCTTATTTTTGTTACAATGCAAAGCACACTTCAAAACTACATTCCAGAACAAGCTGTTCTAAAAGTTTTAAAACTTTTAGAACATGATAATTTGTTAGTTTTAATAAAAAACGAACGTAAAACAAGGCATGGTGACTATAGAAAATTACCAAACGGGAAACACCAAATTACAATAAATAATAACCTTAATAAATACCGTTTTTTAATTACACTTATACATGAAATAGCACATTTTGAAGCTTATAAAAACTATGGAAGGTTAATAAAACCGCATGGAAAAGAATGGAAATATACGTTTCAGCATTTAATGTTATCATTTATAAATCCTGAAGTTTTTCCGCTAGATTTATTGCCATTATTAGCTAAACATTTTAAAAATCCTAAAGCTAGTAGTGATACAGATTCTAATTTAGCTTATGCTTTAAAACAGTTTGATGTTAATACAAATAGCACTTATATTTTTGAAGTGCCTTTAGGAACTGTTTTTAAATTCAGAAATAAAAAGATTTTTAAAAAAGGCGTAAAACGTGTAAAACGTTTTGAATGTGTTGAAATTAGTACAGGAAAAGTGTATCTTTTCAATCCTAATGCAGAAATAGATATTCTTGAATAAAGAAAAATTATGAATAAAAATTATTATGCCATTTTAATGGCTGGAGGAGTAGGTTCAAGATTTTGGCCTTTAAGCACAAAAGAGTTTCCAAAGCAGTTTCACGATATGTTAGGAACTGGAGACACACTTATACAAAAAACGTTTAATCGTTTGGCAACAATAATACCTAAAGAGAATATTTTTATTTTAACTAATGAGTTATATAACGACCTGGTTTTCCAGCAGCTTCCAGAAGTAACAAAAAGGCAAGTGGTTTTAGAACCAGCAATGCGTAATACTGCACCTTGTATTTTATATGCTTCTTTAAAAATACAGAAAGAAAACAAAGATGCAGTTATGATTGTTGCACCAAGCGACCATTGGATTGAAGATGAAGCTGCTTTTGCAAGCAATGTAAAGCAAGCCTTTAATTTTTGTGAGACTAATAATGCTTTAATGACATTAGGTATTACATCTACATTCCCTAACACAGGTTATGGTTATATAGAATACGACAAGATTTCAAATAATAATATAAAATCCGTAAATCAATTTCGCGAAAAACCAGATTATAAAACAGCAAAAAGTTTTATTTCGCAAGGAAATTTTCTATGGAATGCAGGTATTTTTATGTGGAGTGCTAAAAGTGTAGTGGAAGCTTATAAAAATAATCAGCCAGAATTATTTGCTCTTTTTGAAAGCGGAATAGATACATATAATACAGATTTTGAAGACGATTTTATAAGAGATAATTATAGTAAAGCCGAAAACATTTCGGTTGATTATGCGCTTATGGAAAAATCTAAAAATGTATTTGTACTACCTGCAACTTTCGATTGGAATGATCTAGGAACTTGGGGAAGCCTATACGACAAATTGGATAAAGATAATAATGATAATGCCATTGTAAATTCGCAAGTTTTAAGCGAAGATGCTTCTGGTAACATGATTAGAACAAAAGCAAACAAAGTTGTTGTTGTCGATGGATTACAAGATTATATAATTGTAGATAAAGAAGATGTTTTGCTTATCTTTCCAAAGGCAAAAGAACAAGATATTAAAAAAGTACTTCAAAAAGTTAAAGACCAGTTTGGAGAACATTTAGGATAATTTATGAGCGACGAAAGTAAATTTAATTTTGCAGAGGAATCAGCAAAAAATGAAGCGTCTAAAGCTAATGCAGCTAAAAAGGACGAAGCAGTACAACAGTCTAAAGACACCATAATAAAAGAAGCGAAAACTTTTTTTCAAAGTATAAAGTTGTTTTTTAACGAGCTGCTTGACTTTAGAGACGATACAGATAGAGATGCAACAATAGATGCTATAAAAGCAGATATTCCTTTTAAAGGCGCAACGGCATGGATTTTAATCTGTTCTATTTTTGTAGCCTCTGTAGGTTTAAATGCAGATTCTCCAGCAGTTGTAATTGGTGCCATGTTAATTTCGCCATTAATGGGACCTATTTTAGGTATAGGTCTAGCTATTGCAATTAACGATATAGACACACTTAAACGCTCATTAATAAACTTAGCAACTATGATTGTGTTAAGTTTACTAACCGCATTTTTGTTTTTTTGGTTATTTCCTTTAAGCGAAGACACTTCTGAGCTTTTAGGTAGAACACAACCAGATATTCGAGATGTTTTAATTGCCTTTTTTGGAGGTTTAGCATTAATAATTGCTCGAACAAAAAAAGGAACTATAGCTTCTGTTATTTTTGGTGTAGCAATTGCTACTGCATTAATGCCACCTTTATGTACAGCTGGCTACGGTTTAGCAAAAGGTAATTGGGTGTTTTTTAGAGGCGCTTTATATTTATTTACTATTAACACTATTTTTATAGCATTAGCTACATTTTTAGTGTTGAAAATTTTGCGTTTTCCAATGCTTAAATACGCAAACTCTGCTAAGCGTAAGCGTATTGCACAATTTGCATCTTTATTAGCAGTTATTGTTATGATTCCTGCAGTTATGACGTTTTTAAGTGTGCTTAAAGAAAGCCAGTTTGAAGCCGATGCCAAAAAATTTATAAATACAGAATTAAAAGCACTGCCTAATGCAAATTATATTGAAAAATATGCAGAACCAAAATATAATCCAGATGGAGTTTCTAAAATTGAGTTAACCACTTTCGGTGCTGATATCATATCAGAGGACACAAAATTAGTTCTAGAATCGCGTATGGCAGCTTATTCCGCTTTAGAAGGAACGACCAAACTACTTATTAATCAAACTAAAAATAGAGTGATTAATAATTTGGAATATATGGAAGAATTAAGGTCTAGAGATTCTCTAGAACTCATGTCTCAAAATGAAAAAATAATATTCTTAGAAGATCGTGTTAGAAAGTTAGCTAAACTAGAACGTAATCAAATACCATTCGAAACTTTAAGTGAAGAAGTTAGACTTAATTACGAAAACCTTGATGCTTTTGGTTATGCCTCTAGACTAAATTCTAATTTTTCAAGTATAGATACAGTTAGCGTTTTTAGTATTAAATGGAAACCAACAAGCTCTAATGATAACTTAAATAGAATTCAAGAGAAAAAATTAGAGTCTTGGTTAAAGTACAAGCTTAAGTTAGATACTTTAAGAATTGAGGTAATTAATTAATTATTTTCTTTCAATATAGCTTCTCTAACTTTTTTAAATAAATTTGAAGAGTATACAAAGTCTGTTACGACTTCGTTATCTGTTCTAAAGATGTCGTCTTTAGTACCTTCCCATGCTTTTAATCCGTCTTTTAGAAACATAATACTGTCACCAATTTCCATTACAGAATTCATGTCGTGTGTATTAATTACAGTAGTAATTTTGTATTCTTCTGTAATTTCGTGTATTAAATTATCTATTACTATTGCTGTTTTAGGATCTAAACCAGAGTTAGGTTCATCGCAAAACAAATATTTAGGATTATTTACTATAGCTCTCGCAATTGCAACACGTTTTTGCATACCACCAGAAGCTTCACTAGGCATTTTTTTATGAGCATCTTCAAGGTTAACACGCTTTAATACAATATTTGCACGATCACGCATTTCGTCTTTTGAAAGCTTAGTAAACATACGTAATGGAAACATTACGTTTTCTTCAATGGTTAACGAGTCGAATAGTGCGCTACCTTGAAACACCATACCAATTTTTGCACGCATGTCTCTTTTTTTATCTTCACTTAAATTTGCGAAAACCTCACCATTATATTCTATGTTACCTTCTTCGTAATCATACAAACCAAGTAAGCATTTTAAAAACACAGATTTTCCAGAACCACTTTGCCCAATAATGAGATTGGTTTTTCCTTGATGAAAAGTCTGGCTAATCCCTTTTAAAATATGAGCTTCACCAAAAGATTTATGTAAATTTTTTACTTCTATCATTAGCTTAGTAATAATTGAGTTGCTAAATAGTTTAAAAGGATAATAGTTACACTAGTCCAGACAAAAGATGTTGTACTTGCTTCACCAACTTCTAG
This sequence comes from Lacinutrix sp., assembly GCF_037625555.1. Taxonomy (GTDB): domain Bacteria; phylum Bacteroidota; class Bacteroidia; order Flavobacteriales; family Flavobacteriaceae; genus Lacinutrix. The sequence continues at coordinate 8,087 of NZ_JASJHV010000139.1, read as the reverse complement.
TGCTCCACCTTTCATATAGTATCCATGAAATGATGGAATTGTAGCTAAAACAAAAGCAAACAAAAATGTTTTTATAAAAGCATATACAATATGAAAAGGCTCAAACTCTTGTTGAATTCCTGTAATAAAATCATCTGCAGATGCATAACCTCCATAAATACAAGCCATTAATCCACCAATAACACCTAAAAACATGGCTATAGATATAACAAATGGATAAAATGCCATTGCAATTAACTTTGGAAAAACCAGATAATTTATAGAGTTAATACCCATAACTTCTAGTGCATCAATTTGCTCTGTAACACGCATAGTGCCTATGCTAGATGTTATAAAAGAGCCTACTTTTCCTGCCATAATAATAGACATAAAAGTAGGTGCAAATTCTAATAAAATAGATTGTCTAGTTGCAAATCCTATTAATTCTTTGGGAATTAATGGACTGTCAATATTTAAAGCCGTTTGTATAGTAACAACACCACCAACAAAAAAAGCTATAAAAGCAACTATACCAAGAGAACCAATAATTAAATCGTCTATGTCTTTAAGTATAAGTTCTTTCATTACAGACCATTTCGTAGGTTTACGAAACATTTCTATAATCATTAAAAAGTATGTGCCAATATTATGTAGATACTGCATATTATGATTAGATACGGTTTAGTCTAAAAAAATTAAGATTTAAAACTGTAATAGTAATTACAATGCTAAAGTATAAAAATCTACTATGTATTAGCGATATTTTTCAATTGAATTCATTGAGATATTTAAAATAGTTTATTTTTGAACTGAAAAACAAAATGAACATTATATGAGATTTTTATTAAGCCTAGTTCTAGGGTTCTTGCTTTTAAATTGCAACGCCCAGAATAATATAAGTGAAACTAAAACGCAAACTGAAACTGTTTTAAATGCTACACCAAAGTTAGTAGTTGGTATAGTTGTAGACCAAATGCGATACGATTATTTAACTAGGTTTTATTCTAAATATGGTAATGGTGGTTTTAAGCGTTTAATAAACGATGGCTATAATTGTAAAAATAACCATTACAACTATGTGCCAACCTATACAGGACCAGGTCACGCATCAATATTTACAGGAACTTCTCCAAAAAATCATGGTATTATTGCTAATTATTGGTACGATAAGTTTAATAAGGAAGATGTGTATTGTGCAGGAGATTCTAGTGTTGTACCAGTTGGAAGTGCTTCAAAATCAGAACGCATGTCTCCATATAGAATGAAGACTACAACTTTTGCTGACGAGAATAGGTTATTTACCCAAATGAAAGGAAAAACAATAGGGATTTCTATTAAAGATCGTGGAGCTATTTTACCTGCAGGACATTCTGCAAATGCCGCTTATTGGTTTAGAGGTAGAGATGAAGGTAATTTTATTACTTCTTCATACTACATGGATAATTTACCAAAATGGGTTCAAGATTTTAATGTTTCAAATGCTGCAGAAAGTTATTTAAGAGAATGGAATACACTATACGATATTAATACATATACTGAGAGTGGTAGTGACTTAAATACTTTTGAAGGTGGTTTTAAGGGAAAAGAGCAAGCAATATTTCCATACGATTTAGCGACATTAAAAGATAAAAATAGAGGATTCGATATTATTAAAGCAACACCATTTGGAAATAGTATTGTTACAGATTTTGCCATACAAGCCATTATTGCAGAGGAGTTAGGGTTAGATAGTATTACAGATGTATTAACTGTTAGTTTTTCTAGCCCAGATTATGTTGGTCATAATTTTGGAGTAAACTCAAAAGAAGTAGAAGATACTTATATTCGTTTAGATAAAGATTTAGATCGTTTATTTAAAGTATTAGATGAAAAAGTTGGAGTAGGACAATACACTTTATTTCTAACCGCAGACCATGGAGCTGTAGATGTTCCTTCTTATTTACAAAGCGCAAAAATACCTTCAGGATATTTCGATAACGATGCATTTAAAGTGCAATTAGATGCTTTTTTGTTTGAAGAATTTAGAGCTTCAGATTTAGTTGAAAAGATAAGTAACGATCAAATATTTTTGAATAAAAATCGCTTAAAACAATTAAATTTAAATTTAGAAAATGTGCAATATGTAATTGTAAATGAAGTGATTAATTATAAAAACATAGATAAAGTTTACTCATCTCAAACAATGCAAAATGGTGCTTTCCATTCAGGAATAGAAACTTTATTACAAAACGGTTATCATCAAAAACGTTCTGGAGATATAATAATGGTTAAAGATCCAGCTGTAATAAGTTATAGCAAAACAGGATCGACTCATGGTTCTGGTTCAAATTTCGATACTCATGTTCCTTTGTTGTTTTATGGCAATGGTATTAAAAAAGGAAGCACATTAACTAAAACTAAAATCACAGATATTGCACCAACAATTTCAGCTTTATTAGGAATTAGTTTCCCAAATGGATCAACCGGAAATGTTTTAGATTTTGTAATTGATTAAGACTGTTTAAACTTTGCTCTGATTGCGTTTTCAGTCTTTAGTAGAAGATATAGAACACTAAATACAATTATTATTAGGCTAATAATAACTGTTAGGCTACTTGAAAAATCGAATGCTATAAAATTGATGCTTAAAAGCGTCATTACTAATCCAATAACTGTCATTTTTTTTGTAGAATAAGTTTGTGCAAAATCCCTTGTTTTTTTGATCTTTCATAGAAGCTTTCGTTCGGTAACCATATAATGCATTTATATGTTTAGGAGGGAATTTATATGTTAGTAAGCCGATTACAAAAAATATAATGCCGCAAACAGATATTTGGTTTACTAGATTTTCAATATTTTCCAAATTACTAGATTTTAGATTAAGATTACTTTCTGTATAAAAAGTAATTATTTACTAATTCAATATAGGTTTCTTTAGCTTCGTCCTCTGTAATGCCTTGTATTTGAAAAAGTGCATTTGTTTTAAAAGCGTTAATTATAGGAGTTCTACTACTTGGTCTTTCGTAGTTATTGGACGCTTTTTTATAATAAGCATATAAACGAAGAAGGAAATCTGCAGGAAATGGTTCTGTATGAGCATTTATCCGCTCTACAGACTCTAAAAATGTGATATCTATTTCTTCAGAAGTCATTTATTTTTCGGCTATAATACTTTCTCCTCCTTTTACTTTTTCGTTTAATTTTACTTTAATCTTAGTGTTTAAAGGTAAGTATAAATCTACACGAGAACCAAACTTTATAAATCCAGAATCGCTGCCTTGTGTTGCATCGTCTCCTTCTTTTGCATAATTAACAATACGTTTTGCTAATGCTCCAGCAATTTGCCTGTATAAAACTTTTCCATAAGTAGTATTTTCTACAACAACTGTAGTACGTTCATTTTCCTCACTAGCTTTAGGGTGCCAAGCGACTAAATATTTACCAGGATGATTTTTGCTAAAAAGTACTTTTCCATTAATAGGATAGCGTGTTACATGCACATTTAAAGGCGACATAAAAACACTAACCTGTAATCTCTTTTCTTTAAAATATTCTTTTTCGAACACTTCTTCTATAACAACAACCTTACCATCTACAGGAGAAAGGACATGGTTATTATTGTTAGTTGTGTTTCTTTTAGGGTTTCTAAAAAATTGAAGAATTAAATATAGAAAAATACCAAACGTAGCAAATAGTAAATATTTAAGCCACGCAATATCTATAAAGTGCTCTACTGTTGTGCACAACGCAACAATAATTATAAAAGTAATAACAATGATTTTGTGGCCTTCTTTATGAAACATAGTGTAGTATTCTTAAAAATAAATATATAAATGGAGCGGCAAAGATAATACTATCAAAACGGTCTAATAAACCACCATGACCTGGCATAATTACACCACTATCTTTTACATTTGCTTGACGCTTAAATTTTGATTCTATTAAATCTCCAATAGTACCTATAACACTAATAATTACAGCTAAAATTAACCAATTATTAAATGTTAAGGTGTTTGTGTAATCCCAAATAAAATAACTTGCTATACATGAAAATAAAAGACCTCCAAGAAAGCCTTCAACTGTTTTTTTAGGAGATATACTTGGAAAAAGTTTTTGTTTCCCAAAATTTTTACCAACCAAGAAGGCGAATGAATCATTTACCCAAACTATTATAAACGAACCTAACAATAATTTTGGTGAAAACGCATTGTCGAAATTTGCAATAAGTATTAAAAATACAAATGCACTAGAAATATAGAAAGTTGTTAATATAAAACGCTTTGTGCTAAATAGTGGGATTTCTTTCTCTGAAAATAAATCTTTAATTAATAGTAGTTGCACAAATATAGTAATGACTTGTAGGATTTGTGTTGCTTCATTTAGGCCTTTAGAAGAATTCATTACTAGTTGCCAATATCCAAAAAAAAAGTATATGACGGTGAAAATAAAATAGGGAACAAAACTTTTTAGCCCTATTAGTTTTTTAAATTCTGCAATACAAATAATACCGAATACAAAAAATAATATGATTAATGCATGCTGGTTTAATAAAGATGCAACAAGCAACGATACATAGAGGATGCCTGAAAGTGCTCTTGTTGTAGTTTCTTTCATTAATTATAAATCTTCAAGAAGCAACAAATATAAGTTTTTAGAAGCACTACCATAGGTTAAAAAGTCTTTTTCGTCAAGATCTTTAAAGTGTTTAATTGTAGTAATATTGGTAGGGATTTTTTCTGTATTCTTATTTTTAATTTGGCGTAAGCCTTCTCCAATAGTATTAACTAATTGGCTTGTTGTTGCAAATACAATAAAATTATTTGGAAATTCTGCTAATTTTTTTTCTGCAATTTGATGAGATGAAATAAGAAGAGAGCCGTCATTTGATATTAAATTCTCGCAAGTAGAAAAGAAATACGTTGCTTCATTTAAAGAGCCGGTTTGAAGGTTCATGCTTTTAAAACGTTCTTCTAAGTTTTTGTCATAAAAATAACCTAGTTTTTCTGTCCAGTTATTTTCTTCAAAAATATGATTTACATTTTCAAAAACTTCTTCTAAATTTTCGCAATACAAGAACTTACCACCATTAGATTTAAAGTTTATTGTGAAACTTTCGTCTATTGGTAATTTAATTTGAGGCATGTATTTACCTGCATTGTCGTAACTAGTCTCTTTTGTTTCTTTATTAGACTTATAACGAAAGAGTTTTTTAAAGATGCTCATTATTTGTTGCTATTAACCGATATCTTTAACGTATTTAACAAATATAAAAAATCTCAAATTAACTAAAGCGTTAATTTGAGATTTTTAAGACTATTTTATTGTTTAGGTATTTATTCTTCTTGTGTTTCTTCTTCTTGTGTTTCTTCTTCTTGTGTATCTTCTTTTTTATCGTTTAAAAGTTTTTCAGAAGGTTTTTCTGCCATATTCTCAAAAGCGCGTTTACCTAAAATTTCTTCTAAATCATCTTTAAAAATAACTTCTCTTTCTATAAGTCTAGCTGCTATTTTATCTAACAAATCTCGTTTAGATTCTAATAAATCTAAAGCACGTTTATATTGAGTTTCTACAATATTTTTAATTTCATTATCAATAAGCTCAGCGGTCTTCTCACTGTAAGGTTTAACAAAGCCACTTTCTCCAGCAGGATCATAATAAGTTATGTTTCCTACTTTTTCGTTCAATCCATAAATCATAACCATAGCTTTTGCTTTTTTGGTTACATTTTCTAAATCGCTTAATGCTCCTGTAGAAATTTCATTAAAAATTATTCTTTCTGCTGCACGTCCACCCATAGTTACACAGATTTCGTCTAAAAACTTATTCGTTCTGGTAATATAAGCTTCTTGAGGTAAATACCAAGCAGCACCTAAAGAGCGTCCACGAGGTACAATAGTTACTTTTACAAGCGGATCTGCATGTTCCAAGAACCAACTTACTGTAGCGTGTCCTGCTTCGTGGTATGCTATTGTTTTCTTCTCTTCAACAGAAAATAAATTACTTCTTTTTTCTAATCCTCCAATAATACGATCTACAGCGTCTAAAAAGTCTTGCTTATCTACAGCTTTTTTATTGTTTCTTGCTGCAATTAAAGCTGCTTCATTACATAAGTTTGCTATATCTGCACCAGAAAAACCAGGTGTTTGTTTTGCTAAAAAGTCTATTTCTAAGCCTTCAACTTTTTTAAGAGGTCTAAGGTGTACTTCAAAAATAGCTCGTCTTTCAGTTAAATTAGGTAAATCTACATGTATCTGTCTATCAAAACGTCCAGCACGCATTAGAGCTTTGTCTAATATATCTGCTCTGTTGGTTGCTGCCAATACAATAACGTTTGTATTTGTACCAAAACCATCCATTTCTGTTAGTAACTGGTTTAAGGTGTTTTCTCGCTCATCATTACTTCCAGACATAGCGTTTTTACCTCTAGCTCTTCCTATAGCGTCTATTTCATCTATAAAAATAATAGCAGGAGATTTTTCTTTTGCTTGTTTAAATAAATCTCTAACACGAGACGCACCAACACCTACAAACATTTCTACAAAATCTGAACCAGACAAAGAGAAAAACGGAACTTTAGCTTCACCAGCAACAGCTTTTGCTAATAATGTTTTACCTGTTCCAGGAGGTCCAACTAATAATGCTCCTTTTGGTATTTTACCACCTAAAGAGGTGTACTTTTCTGGGTTTTTAAGGAAATCTACAATTTCTTGTACTTCTTCTTTTGCACCTTCTAATCCAGCAACATCTTTAAAGGTTGTTTTTACTTTTGTATTTTCATCAAAAAGCTTTGCTTTGGATTTTCCAATATTAAAAATCTGTCCACCAGCTCCACCACCAGCTCCACCAGACATGCGTCGCATTATAAAAATCCATACGCCAATTAATAATACAAATGGTAATAGACTTAATAATATGTCTGCAAAGAGGTTTTCTTCTCTATCATTATCATATTTAGTCTTAAGGCTATTGTTTTTAATTATTTCAATGTAAGTGTTTTCAAAATTTTGTAAATCACCATATTGAAAGACATAATTAGGTATCGCTGTAGAACCTAATTTAAAACCTGTATAAACAGATTTTTTATGTTTGTCTAAACTCTCTGCATCTTTTGTTAAGTATACTTTTACAAATCCAGTGTTTTTAACAACATCAAAGCGTTCTATGTCACCATCTTCAAGAATTTTAAAAAATTCTATTGGTGTTATTTTTTTATTATCATTTTCACTACTGCTTCCAAAAAGTTGAAAAGCTATTAGTGCAACTAAAAGCGCACCAGAAATCAAATAAGGATTAAACTTAGGCTTTTTTTGTACTTCAGGTTTTTTATTATCTGCCATGAATAGATTTAAGATTTAGATTCAATAATTGTAGTTTTGGCATCTCCCCAAAGACTTTCAATATCATAATATTCGCGAATATGTTTTTGGAAAACATGAACAACAACGTTAACATAGTCCATTAAAATCCACTCTGCATTGTCTTCTCCTTCAACATGCCAAGGCTTATCTTTAAGTTCTTTGCTTACTTTTTTGTGTATTGCACCAACAATGGCATTTACTTGTGTGTTTGATGTACCTTCACAAATAATAAAATAATCGCAAACTGTATTATCAATTTCTCTTAAGTCAAGAATAATTATGTCTTTTCCTTTTACATCTTCAATACCACTAATAATAGTTGTAATTAGTGCATCTGAATTTACTTGTTTTTTAACCATTAATAAGATTTAATTTGTGCAAAGTTATTATTTTTTGGTTCTTTATACTTTAAAATTATGATAAAGATTTGTTATAAAAATTTAACCACGAAGATAACCAATTTATATGCGTATAATCAAACTTGATGCCATCGATTCTACAAATGCTTTTCTAAAACAAATTAGTAGTACAGAAACGCTTGAGGATTATACAGTAGTAACTGCTAAACAACAAACTAATGGACGTGGCCAAATGGGTAAACATTGGCACGCTAAAACAGGAGAAAACCTTACTTTTAGTGTGTTTAAAAGACTTAATGGGCTCTCTTTTTCTAATCAATTTTATTTAAGTATTGTAATTGCACTTGCATTGCACAAAACATTAAAGTTTTATAATGTTCCTAACTTATTTGTTAAATGGCCTAACGACATT
>NZ_JASJHV010000138.1:0-4787 GCF_037625555.1 Lacinutrix sp. | reverse complement strand
ACCTTGTATTTATGTTTATGTAAAAAACAAATTAAGGTTCATATTGTTTCTATATATAACATAAGTAAGCAAGGCGCAAAGATTATTTTCGTTGGCGGTGTGGTGGGTGTGGTGGTGTGGCATGTGGTTGCCTGTGGTGGTGGTGGTGGTGTATAAAAGCTAAAAAAAAGTGAGACTAAAAAAATGGTTTTAATTGCACCCCCCCATCGATTTTAAAAATCACTTCCTATGATCAGTAGCTGTCGTATATTATATTATTACCCAGAGCCTCTATATAAGTAATATATATTTTGTATATTTGCCTAATGGAGAATTGGGAATTAGAATTACAGAACAGACTTTCTATAGGAATTGCTATAGGTTGGAGTCTTTTTAATAAAGATGAAGATTATGATTATGGAGAGTTCGTACTTTATTTAGGAATAATAAGTTTACATTTTAAATGGCAATAATATGGATAGTAAAAGACCAATAATGAAAGAGTATATGTCGAGTCGTAACAAGCATGAGCTTGATGGGCATGGTGACTATTACGAAATGGGTATTAAAAAACTAGCAAGTTTTAAAAATGCTAAACATCGTGCTAAGAAGATTAGTATGATTGCAGATGGAATTGAATTAGCTGAGGCTAAGAAAAATTTCTTCAGTATATATAAATAATTTTCCCACAATTAGATTTGTGTTTCTCAGGAAGAAGGGTATAACTTATGTTTGCCCTTTTTTTTTGTGGTGATATGTCGATTTTATGTCGATTTAGTGTCGTTTTTGGTTTTAGTTAAACTCTTACTGTGATTTGTTTTAATTAAATTTGTGTCGATTATGTAGATTATTTAATAAATTAAAAGGGGAAAGAAAAAATATATTAATATAAAAAATATATATATATAGGGAGAAATAAAATCGACATGCGACATGTTATATTATTATTGTATATTTGCAGTAATCTAATTAAATGAAAATATGAATCCAAAAGAATTATCCTTCGATCAGGAGGGGAGAGACAAATTATTAAGCGGAATCACTACAATTTCCAGAGCAGTAAAAAGTACATTAGGGCCACTTGGCAAGACAGTACTAATTGAATCACAGAATCATACAGGAGGAATTACCATTACTAAGGATGGGGTTACGGTTGCTAAGTCGATTGACTTAGAGGATGCTGTAGAGAACTTGGCGATTACTATGATGAAGGAGGCTGCTGATAGAACTGCTACTTCTGCAGGAGATGGAACAACAACTGCGATTGTATTAACTGAGGCTATTGTAAAAGAGGGTATGCAATTAATACAGCGTAATCCAGAGATTAATACTACACAGTTAATTCGAGATATTAAAGTTGTTTCTGAGAATGTAATCAGGGAGTTAGATTTATCTTCAAAAAAAGTTACAGGTAAAACGTTACAGCATGTTGCTAGTATTTCTGCTAACAATGATAATGTAATAGGAAAAATGATTGCTAGTGCTTATAAGGAATTAGGTAAAGACGGAGTACTTACGGTTGAAAACAGCAAGACAGACAAAACATACTACGAGGTAACTAAAGGAATTAAGATTGACAGAGGATATTCTTCAAAGCTGTTTATTAATAATCACAGAAACGATGAATGTATTTTAGATGATGTTTATGTTTTAATGACAGACATGGAGATTACTAATATACTTCAGATTGAAAATATATTAAAGCCAATAATAAATCAAAACAAGAAGCTTTTAATTATAGGAAACTGTTCAGGTAATGTAACAAATACTTTGGCAGCGAATGTTATTCAAAATAACCTAAAGCTATGCAATATTATTCCTCCATCTTTTGGATACAAGACAAATGAATTGATGAGTGATATTGCGTTGGCTATAGGGGCAAAATATTTCAGCGAGTCACAGGGCGATAATATTGGGATGTTGTCTATGGAGGACTTAGGTCATGCAGACAAAATTATTGTAGGTCAGAATTCTACAGTAATTATGAATAATGATTCGAGTAGTAAAGAGGCTGTAGCTAGAATTGAAGAATTAAAGGTTCAGAAGGAAAACAATTCAGACAAAAGAGAAAGAGATTTTATTTCTGAAAGAATTGCTTTATTATCTGGAGCTGTAGGAATAATTTATGTAGGAGCTGATTCTGATATAGAGCAGAAAGAGAAATATGATCGAGTAGAGGATTCGGTATGTGCTGTTAAGTCTGCGATTGAGGAAGGGATACTTCCAGGTGGAGGGTTAGCTTTGTTGCGTTGTGCTGAACTGTTAGCGGATGGGAATGCTAATGATGTTATGTATGGAGCTTTGATATCACCATTAGAACAAATACTTACTAATGCAGGTGAAAACATAAAAGAAATAAGAGATAAGATATGTTCTTGTGCAAATGTTCCTTACAATTTTGGATATGATGTTCAAAACAAAGTGTTTGGGGATATGTATAAGATGGGTGTTATAGATCCTGCTAAGGTTACAAAGAATGCATTAAAGAATGCAGTAAGTGTAGCGACAACAATATTAAGTACGAATGCAATAGTAACAATGAAAAGAAAATAAATATGGAAAATGTATTAATAGAAAGAAAAGCTGATAAAATAGCAGACAGTTTTGCAGGAAAATTATTTAAAGAAGGAGAAATCTCTGTTCAATCTGCAAATTCAGTTTACGTAAATGTTAAAAAAATTTTAATGGAAAATTTAAAGTGATTAACAAAGAATGGTTATGGATGCAAAAATCAAATAATATGAAAGCAGTAGGTAAGTACATTGTAATTACAGAAATAATTGAACAGCACAAAACTGAGTCAGGAATATTACTAACTTCAGACGATAGCAATCAACTAAGATACAAAAAAGGAATTATAGTTGTTCCAGGTACAGATGTAAGTGTTGTTAAAAAAGATGACGTTGTATTCTATGATAAGAATGCAGGTCACAAAATGATGTTAAATGAAGAGATGGTTACAATTATATCTGAGAGAGATATTGTAATAGTATTATAGTTTCTTTTTTATCTCTTGATTCATTTTTTTAATTATCTTACGATAAACTTTTTGAGAGTAATTTGTATTAGAATCAAATATGGGATTAGCTCTTCTATCTTCGGATACAGTTTCTTCCATGTTTAATTTTTTATAAATTGCAGCACACATGTGCTTACCAGCATATCCAAGCTCGTATAGTGTAGCTTCTTTTCCTTTTCTTTTTCTCCATACAACAATCCATTTTTCTTTAAGTAGATTGTGAAAACGATTTCTATCCCAAGACATAATTTCATTATATTCTTCAAAATCTTTTTTGGTAAATAATCCTTCGCTATATATAAACAACATCATTTCAATATCGGCAACACCTAATCCATATTTAGATTTAGCCCATTGCCTTACCACTTTCCAGTATTTTAAAAAATCATGTTTAGGTGTTTGTTGAACATAACGTTTTCTAATTTCTGTTCTAATTTTCATTTAATTAAATTTGTATCTTTGCAATATACAAATATTATTATGGCGTTAAGCAGAACTGCTAAATTTTACCGAGATAACCCTGATGCAAGAAAAAAACATCGTGATTATCAGGCTAAATACAATAAAAAAAGATCTTCAATAAAGAAAAGAGTTGCAGATAATAGGGAGAATAGAGAAAAAGGGACTTATGGTAATGGAGATAAGTTAGATGTTTCTCACAAAGGAGGTCGTATTGTATTAGAAGCTCAATCTAAAAACAGAGGAAGCAAGTCTAACACAGCTGGAGACAAGAGAGCTAGAGGTAAAAAAGGAGCAGGTAGAAAAAACAAAGGTAATACAGGAGGTAAATAATGGGATTAGGAGCAGCTATAGGAAACGGAATACCGTTTCAAGACAAAAGAAACGAAGATATACCAGAAATCTGTTTTATAATAACAGAGCTTGATGATTTTTGCGAACAAGAAACAGTAATTGGAGATAGTAGAATGATTCCAGAATTATGTGCATAAAATAAATAAAAATGGCAAATATAAAATTTTCACAATTTGAATTAAAAACAGACCAAGCGGATGTAGATTTCTTGGTAGGATATACAGGAACAGAAAATGTTCAAATTGCATCCGAAAAAGTAGGTTTAAGATATGACTTAACAGGAGCAGTTAGCGGTACAGATGATTATGCAATAACATTAACAGATAACAATGGTGTTGTAGATAATGTAACGCTTGTTGCAGGAGATAACATAGTATTAACTGATTTAGCACCAGGTACTGCTAATTCAGTAGAAATTAAAACAAAAAGAGGCTCAGTATATACAGTTACAGGGACACTTCAAAACATGTTTGGAGGAAGCCCAGGAATTTTTGGAGATACGTTAGAGTTTGGAATTTCTTCAGCACCAGCAAACGACCATTCATCTGTATTAATTTTACCAGTAGCTGCTAAATTAATTGGAGTAAGCTATAAATGGACATCTGCTACAGCTGTAACAGGAATTCCAGCAGACGCATTGTATGAAATACAAGTTAGACCTATGACAACTACAAGTGGATCGACATTATTAACTGGAAACTATGCAGGTGCTGGTACAATTATCGCAGGTCTTAATTTAACAGCTGGAGATAATGGTAGTTTTCCATTTAAAAGTGCAGTAACAAACATTAGTTATGCAGCTGGAACAATTATTAACGTATCAGGAGTAGAAGCAGCAGGGGTAATTCCAACAAGTAATGCTGAAATGGAGGTTGTTCTTACTTTTGAAACAACAACATTCTAAAAATGGCATATAAGCAGAAGTGTTGGACAGGATATGTTGCTAAAGGAACTAAGAAATCTCCAAGCAGAAAAA
>NZ_JASJHV010000137.1:0-2902 GCF_037625555.1 Lacinutrix sp. | reverse complement strand
TATCGCAGGTCTGTTCTTTATTTTCGGTTTTGTTACTTGGATAAACGGTGCGCTAATTCCGTTTATGAAAACCATAAATGAACTTACAGATGCACAGTCTTATTTAGTAGCATCTGCTTCTTACATTTCTTTTGTCGTAATGGCGTTGCCAGCTTCTTACATCATTGATAAAATTGGGTACAAAAAAGGAATGTCTTTAGGGTTAATAATAATGGCATTTGGTGCTTTATTATTTATACCGGCTGCGAATGCAAGAACCTATTGGATGTTTTTAACTGCTATCTTTATACAAGGCATCGGAATGACTTTATTACAAACGGCCTCCAACCCGTATATTACTATTTTAGGACCTATGGAAAGTGCCGCAAAGCGGATTGCAATCATGGGAATTGCCAATAAAGTTGCTGGAGCATTAGGGTCATTTATTTTCGCCACTATTTTATTGTCTGGTATTGGAGAGATAAAGGAAAAGTTAAGTACCGTGGGCATTGAAGAAAAAGAGGATTTATTAAATACGATGGCAGATAGCGTTATTACGCCCTATATTGTAATGGCTTTGGTACTGTTTTTATTAGGGATCTTAATTAGAAAAGCACCATTACCAAATGTTGAAGCAGCTCCAATAGAAGAACCAAAGGAAGGAGAGACGTCTAAAACAAGTGTTTTTCAGTTTCCACATTTATGGCTAGGAGTGCTGGCATTGTTTCTATACGTTGGGGTAGAGGTAATTGCTGGTGATACTATTATTGCTTACGGACACTCTTTGGGTTTAGGAGAACAGTCTAACTCTTTTACAACATACACTTTAATGGCAATGGTTGCCACTTACGCTTTAGGTGTACTATTAATACCTAAATATATCAGTCAATCTTTCGCGTTAAAAGTAAGTGCTATTCTAGGTATTTTACTTTCATTTTGCATTGTCTTTACTACCGGGTTTACATCGGTACTTTTTGTAGCAGCTTTGGGGGTTGCAAATGCTTTAGTTTGGCCAGCAATTTGGCCATTAACACTAAAAGGTTTAGGGAGGTTTACCAAAACAGCATCCGCATTATTAATCATGGCCATTTCTGGTGGAGCAGTTTTACCCCCATTATATGGCGCTTTAGTAGATCATAAAAAAGAAGAATTATTAGCAACAGGCACAAATGAATTTGGTGCATTAGCAGAAGCTGCCTCTTTTGGCTATTGGATTTTATTACCTTGTTACCTTATTATTCTCTATTATGCTTTTTGGGGACATAAAATGGGCTTGAAAAAAGTATAACAACATGTTTAAAAAGAGAATAGAATCTGTAGATTTTTTAAGAGGCTTAACGGTTGCGTTAATGATTTTGGTAAATACTCCAGGAACTTGGAACGCTGTATATTCACCATTACTGCATGCAACATGGCATGGTTTAACGCCCACAGATTTAATATTTCCATTCTTTTTATTCATTGTGGGGATTTCAATTTATTTCGCATACAAGAGGAGTGAAAATTCAAAAACAACGTATAAAAAAATAACCATCAGAAGTTTAAAACTTTTTGGATTGGGATTGTTTTTGAATTTATTTCTACCTTATATTCCTTTTTTTAATGATTTTGAAACACTTCGGTTTTTTGGCGTTTTACAAAGAATAGGCATTGTGTTTTTTATTTCAGCAATCTTGTATTTAAATTTTAATTGGAAATATTTATTTGGAATTGCCCTACTAATTTTAGTTAGTTATTGGCTATTTTTAGGCTTTGTGCCTTTGCCAAACGGAACTTTACCCTCTTTTGATAGAGCGCCCAATAATTGGGCTAATTATATAGATCTTACTATTTTAGGAAAACACATGTGGCAAGTAGATTACGATCCTGAGGGAGTATTAAGCACACTACCAGCCATAGTAACCTGTATTTATGGTATTTTAATTGGAAAACTACTCGATAACCACAATGCAATTAAATACTTAATTTTAGCCGCAGTTACTTTCTTAGTTTCTGGATATATTTTTAATATTTGGTTTCCAATAAATAAAGCAATTTGGAGTAGTAGTTTTGTATTAGTAACTAGTGGTTGGGCAACTTTAATTCTGGCATTTATTTATTATTTAAAAGACATCAAGGGACTTAAATTTGGCAATATATTCAAGTATGTGGGCATGAACGCAATTACCATTTACTTCTTGTCAAGTTTTATTTCTAAAACCATGTATCTAATTAAAATAGGAGGACAGCATACGCTTCATAATTTTTTATATGAAACTATTTTTGTGCACTCCTTTTTATCAGCAAACTTCTCTTCTCTTTTATATGGTTTAACTGCCGTCTTTTTTTATGTGGGGTTAGGATATATCATGTTTAAAAAGAAAATTTTTATAAAGGTTTAATTTCTATAAATTGAAGGTAGTCATCGTTTTTTGCTGCGATTATATACTTTTTATTTTTAATCTTAATTTCTACCATGTCCTTGGTATCTCCTTTGATATATAAACCGCTCTTACTGGGAGGAATTGCTTTAAATTTTCCTTTCCCATCTCCTTTTAAGTAGTAACCAAAACTAGCATCGTTTCTTGGAGTTTCAACCTCTGAAACATATAAATTTCCGGCAATGATAGCGTCTAGATTTCCATCTTTGTCATAATCATCAACTAAAATTTGATTGATACTTGAGAATTGAGCTTCAATAGGCAATTCATGTGTAATAAATGCACCGTCCTTATTTTCTAAAAACACACTTGCAAAAGAGTTTACTTGGTAATGTAACGATGCGCTTAAGTCCTGTTCTGTATATATATCTACTAAAGTTGCATTAGAATAGGTTTCATAATTTTTAAATTTTTTCTTAATGGCTGGTATTTGTTGTGATGAACATTCTCGACCTCTTACCGGAAATTTTTCACCACCATTATAATAACTAAGCACAATATCA
>NZ_JASJHV010000136.1:0-24460 GCF_037625555.1 Lacinutrix sp. | reverse complement strand
TAAAAAATCTTGAAAAACGATTATTAACAGCTCAAAAACGAAAATTAGCAGATCAAGTTAATAGAGTAAAATTAATACAAGACCAACTGTTTCCAAATGGAAATTTACAAGAACGAAATATTAATTTTAGTGAGTTGTATTTAGAATTTGGAGACCAATTAATTACTAGTTTAATAGCCAACTTACAACCACTAAAAGGAGAGTTCTCTATACTAACTTTAGACTAAATTATGCACAAAATAGATATTGAGTTAATAGAAATGACTCTAGACATCATGAAATATGTCATTGGTAGAATTTCTGCAACAGAGCATCCTATTGGCAAACCCAAAAAGTACGAGGAGTTAAAAGAATTAGTAGGAGAGTCTATAACATCTCAAGGAGTAGGAGGCGAGTATGCCTTTAATTTATGGAAAGATCATTTAGCAAAAGCAAATGTACCAGTAGACCACCCAAGAAATTTAGCTTTTGTTCCTGCCTCACCAACACGAGCAGCAGTTATGTTCGATCTTGTAACATCTGCTTCTAGTATTCATGGAGCCTATTGGATGGAAGGTGCAGGATGAATTTTTTGCGAAAACGAAGCTATGAAATGGATAGTTTCATTAACTGGATTACCTAGTGGAGCTTTTGGTGTATTTACAAGTGGTGGTTCAGCTGCTAATCTATCTGCTGTAGTAACAGCAAGAGAATATTGGCGAGAATACGAAACTTATAAAAGAGAAAAAGGATTAATAATTACTTCCATTGGTGCACATTCATCTATTAAGGCAATGGCTAAAGTTGCAGATGTAGATATTTTATTAGTAGAAACTGAAGAGCGTTTAACAGGAACAGCACTTCGTGAAACTATAGATAAGTTAAATTTCCACCAACGTAAACGTCTTTTTGCAGTAGTTGCAACAGGTGGAACAACAAATGCTGGTATTATTGATGACTTAGAAGGAATAGCAGATGTATGCGAAAAAGAAAATGTATGGTTTCATGTCGACGCTGCTTATGGAGGTGGTGCATTAGCTGCAGATTCTGTTAGGCATTTGTTTAATGGTATAGAACGGTCAGACAGTATTACTATCGATCCACATAAATGGATGTTTTCTCCCTATGATTGTGGAGCAGTAATCTATAAAAACCCAGAATTAGCAAAAAATGCACACTCACAGCAAGGCTCTTACTTAGATATTTTTAAAGATGAAGGAGCTCATGGCTTTAATCCTACAGATTATCAAATTCAACTTACGCGTCGTGTTCGTGGCTTGCCTTTATGGTTTTCATTAGGAACTCATGGTACAGATAAATATAAACAAGCCGTTGAGCGTGGTATCGAATTAGCTCAAATTGCGGGAAGATTAATTCAAGAAAACCCAATTTAGAACTGGTTAGAGAACCAAGCTTATCTTGTGTGCTTTACAGAAGAATAGGTTGGAAACCAGAAGACTATACACATTGGACTTACGAAAACCACAAAAAAGGATTTGCTTTAGTAACACCTACAAAATGGAAAAATGGAAATGCGTTCGAAACCGTTTCTCGTTTTTGTTTTATTAGTCCAGATACAACAGAGAATGATATTCAACTCATTTTAGAATCAATGAATTAATTTTAAAAACTAGTTTATTAAAACTGATAATTAAAAAATCAATTACTATTTTTGCACATGCAACACGATAAAGTACTTATTTTAGATTTCGGATCGCAATACACACAGCTTATTGCACGTAGAGTTAGAGAACTTAACATCTATTCAGAAATATACCCATTCAATAAAATCCCAAAAAATTTAGAAGACTATAAAGCGGTAATCTTATCAGGAAGCCCAATGTCTGTTAGGTCTACAGAAGCATTTCATCCAGATTTAAAAGGAATTCGAGGCGTAAAGCCTATGCTTGCCGTTTGTTATGGAGCACAATATTTAGCACATTTTTCTGGAGGAGAAGTAGCAGAGTCTAACACAAGAGAATACGGTCGTGCAAACTTAAATTTTGTTGCAGAAGATGCCTTTTTAAAAGGAATTTCTGCAGGAAGTCAAGTATGGATGAGCCATAGTGATACTATTAAAAATTTACCAACAAATGGAATTCTTTTAGCAAGTACTCATGATGTTAAGAATGCAGCATATAAAATAGAAGGAGAATCAACATATGCAATCCAGTTTCATCCAGAAGTATACCACTCTAAAGATGGGAAACAATTATTAGAAAATTTCTTAATAGGTATAGCAAACGTAAATCCAGATTGGACACCAAATACCTTTGTTGGCGAAACAGTAGAAGCACTTCAAAATCAAATTGGAAAAGATAAAGTAGTATTAGGCTTATCAGGCGGAGTAGATTCTTCTGTAGCAGCCATATTATTGCATAAAGCTATTGGTGAGAACTTATATTGCATCTTTGTAAATAATGGATTATTACGTAAAAACGAATTTACAGATGTGTTAGAGCAATACAAAGGTATGGGCTTAAATGTAAAAGGAGTAGATGCTTCGGCACGCTTTTTGGATGCACTTGCAGGAAAGAGCGATCCAGAAGAAAAACGTAAAGCTATTGGTCGCGTTTTTATAGAGGTATTCGATGACGAAGCACATGAAATTGAAGATGTAACCTATTTAGCACAAGGCACTATTTATCCAGATGTTATAGAAAGTGTAAGTGCAACAGGAGGACCAAGCGCAACTATAAAAAGTCATCATAATGTAGGTGGATTGCCAGATTTTATGAAACTTAAAACAGTAGAACCACTTAAAGCCTTGTTTAAAGACGAGGTACGTAGAGTTGGTGCTTCTATGGGAATGGACCCAACTTTATTAGGTCGTCATCCTTTTCCAGGACCAGGCTTGGCAATAAGAATTTTAGGAGACATTACTCCCGAAAAGGTTCGTATTTTACAAGAAGTAGATGCCGTTTTTATTAACGAATTAAGAGCTGCAGGATTATACGATAAAGTGTGGCAAGCAGGTGCAATTTTATTGCCTGTAAACAGTGTTGGTGTTATGGGAGACGAGCGAACATACGAAAAATGTGTTGCACTAAGAGCAGTAGAAAGTACAGATGGTATGACAGCAGATTGGGTAAATTTACCTTACGAATTTCTGCAAAAAACCAGTAACGATATAATAAACAAAGTAAAAGGCGTGAATAGAGTGGTCTACGATATTAGTAGTAAACCACCAGCAACAATTGAGTGGGAATAACAAAAACGTAACCTGTCACTTCGAGTGATTTTCGAAACATGAGAAAATAGTATCGAGAAGCGCAGTTATTTTTGAAGTATTAATAATAATTTGGGCGTTACCACAAGGGTCGCGTTTTACATTATATCTTTTTTTGCCATTTATGGCAGCAAAAAAAAGGATGCCATTACAACCGCTAACGCAATTTATAACGTATAATAATATATGAAGAAAATAATATACATCCTTAGCCTATTTATTCTATTAGCTTGTGGCTCTGCAAATGCTCAGAAATATAACACTCACAGAGTTAAATCTGGAGAAACAGTAGAAAGTATTGCAAAAAAATACCAAGTAACAACTTCAGACATCCATAAGTTAAATCCAGACTCTAGAGAAAAATTAAGTATTAATTCCATTTTAATAATACCCAAAGCAGGAACTGTTATTTCAACAACCACATCAACTACAACACCAGAAAAGGAAAAAGTAGTAAAAAAAACCTTCGATGGTTATATAAAGCATAAAACAAAAAGAAAAGAAACCTTATTTAGTATTTCGCAAAAGTATAATATAGAAATAGAAGATATTAAAAAACACAATACCTTTCTCTATGCAAACAACCTTAGAAAAGGCGATAGATTACAAATACCTGTATTTAAAAAAGTTATAACCTACGTAAATGTTCCAGAAACTGTTGTAGCAGTAAACACAACCTATGTAGTGCAACCAAAAGAAGGAAAATGGCGATTAGCTTATAAGTATGGAATTACAGTACCAGAACTAGAAGCATTAAACCCAAACATGCCAAGCATGTTACAATCTGGTCAAACCATTAACGTTCCAAATCTAAAGACAGATCAAGTTAAAACCGTTGAAGCAGATTATAGCTACTACAAGGTATTACCAAAAGAAGGGTATTATAGATTAAAAATTAAATTAGGTATAGAGCAAGTAGACTTAGAGCGTTTAAATCCAGAACTAGTAATCACTGGTTTAAAAGAAGGAATGATTCTAAAAGTACCTTTAGATAGTTCCATTAATAATGCTGAAAATACCAATCAAGGCAATGTTATTAATAGCACATTCGAGAATGCTAACTTAGTCAATAAAGTAACAGACTATAGTGTTAAAAACATAGCAGTTATGTTGCCTTTTACGCTTAATAAAATTAATACAGATTCTATTTTTGATACTAAACAAAAAATAAAAAAAGATAGAACTTTAGGGATTACTTTAGACTTTTATACTGGTGCATTAGTAGCATTCGATTCTCTTAAAAAATTAGGTATCAATCTAAAAGTAGAGGTTTTCGATACCCAAAACAGATTAAGCGAAGTTAACACTATAGTTAGAGCAAACGATTTTTCTAACACTCATGCAGTAATAGGACCATTGTTGCCTAATAATTTTAATGCAGTTGCAAGCGCTTTAGAAAGCAATAACGTACCTGTAATATCACCAATAGTTAAAACAGTTAATCTTGGTCGTAATGTGTTTCAATCTAGGCCAAACGATAATGATTTAGAGGTTAAAGTTATAGAATATTTTAAATCAGATTCTACAGCTCAAATTGTGGTAATTTCAGATTTAAAACGAAAACCAACAAGTACAATGCTTAAAAGTAAATTTGCTAATGCAAAACTAGTGAGTTCAAGTTTAGATAAAAAAACAAAAAAAGACGACCATTACATAGTAGAGCAAGATTTAATAAATGTTATCAAGCCAGGAAATAACGTTGTGTTTTTAGAAACAGATAATGCTGGTTTTGTATCAAATGTAACCAGTATCCTTAATGGATTGCAGATAGAAGGTGCTAAAATAACCTTAACAACAACTAACCAGAATAATGCATTCGAAGACGATGAGGTTTTAAATTACCATTTATCTAATTTGCATTTTACTTATCCATCAATCTCAAAGAGGTTTAATCTAGAATCTAATAATTCATTTGTAAAGCAATACAAACAACAATTCAATACTTCACCAAACAAATATGCTATTCGTGGTTTTGATATTACTATGGATGTGGTGTTGCGTTTAGTAAGCTCACAAGATCTTTATCAATCTGTAGAGAGTTATCCATTTACATCTTATGTAGAGAATAAATTTGCGTACAAAAAGAAAACGTTTGGAGGTTTCTACAATGAGAGTGTTTATTTAGTGCAGTATAACGCGTTAGAAATAGAAGAGATAAAACAATAAGAATAGCGAATGTTTCGTTTTCTATAAACAAAACACTACACCTATTTCGCTATGAATAAATTTTTTGTAATTATTGGTTTCTCTTTGTGTTGCTTAAGTGATACAACAGAAATTCCTTGGCAAGAAAACCACAAATTAGAATGGGCAGATTTTAAAGGAGAACCAGATCAAGGTTGTGATTCAGTGGTAGTTACAGCCTCTGGTATAACGTTTAGCTATTCTATAGAAAAAAGTAGAGGTGTTGGTATTACTGGTTTTAAAACTAAGGTGTTTGCACATTTTTATCCAGAGTATTCTTGGTGTAAAAAAGCAGAAATAGATGCAAGTATATTAAACCACGAACAGTTACATTTTAATATTACAGAGTTAAACGTTAGATGTTTTAGAGAAAAAATTGCAACATTAAAAGCATCTAATCTTATCGAAAAAGAGCTTAGTCAAGCTCATGAAAAAGCTAATACTAACTTGCAAACAATGCAAAACCTTTACGATACAGAAAGTAATAACTCTATTAATAGTGAGGGACAAGAAAAATGGGTGGCTTTTGTAGCTAAAGAGCTAAAACGCTTAGAAAAATTTAAATCTAAATAATTGTGCTTCAACCTGATAAGACTTTTTTAATAAAATTGGCACATACAAAAATGCCATACGGTAAATATAAAGATCGCTATTTAATAGATTTGCCAGAATACTATGTTGTTTGGTACCATAATAAAGGCTTTCCAAAAGGTAAGTTGGGAGACATGCTAGAAACTGTATATACTTTAAAATTAAATGGCTTAGAACAATTAGTTAGAAACATACAACGTAATTTTGATAAAATATAAGATTTTTAGTGGTTTCATTTAATGCGATGATAAAAGTTCGTTTCAATATTTTTTATCAGACGTTAAACGAAGTTAACCTGTTTTTTCGAGAAAGTCAAGGCGGTATTTGTTTTAAGAGCATCCTAAAACAAGGATTACATGGAATAAAAAATAAACCTGTAAATTCGAAATTTTCCAACTAAAAAGTGTAAATTTGCTCGCGTTTAACAACGCACAATGGCAGCTACCACAAAATACATATTTGTAACAGGAGGAGTAACTTCTTCACTTGGAAAAGGCATAATAGCAGCTTCTTTAGCGAAGCTTCTGCAAGCACAAGGTTACAGAACAACAATTCAAAAATTAGATCCTTACATAAACGTAGATCCTGGAACTTTAAATCCGTATGAGCATGGCGAATGTTATGTTACAGATGATGGTGCAGAAACAGATTTAGATCTTGGTCACTACGAGCGTTTTTTAAACGTACCTACAAGTCAAGCTAATAATGTAACCACAGGACGTATTTACCAAAGTGTAATAGAAAAAGAACGTCGTGGCGAATTTTTAGGTAAAACAGTACAGGTAATTCCTCATATTACAGACGAGATAAAACGTAGAATTCAAATTCTAGGACGCTCTGGAGATTACGATATTGTTATTACAGAAATTGGTGGAACAGTAGGTGATATAGAATCTTTACCATATGTAGAGAGCGTAAGACAATTAAAATGGGAATTAGGCGAGAATAATGCTTTAGCAATACACTTAACATTAATTCCTTACTTAGCAGCAGCTGGAGAATTAAAAACTAAGCCAACGCAACATAGTGTTAAAACACTTATGGAAAGTGGAGTGCAGGCAGATATTTTGGTGTGTAGAACAGAACACGAATTATCTCAAGAAATTAGACATAAATTAGCGCGTTTTTGTAACGTAACACCAGATTCTGTAATACAATCTATAGATGCATCTACTATTTACGATGTACCTAACTTAATGCTAGAAGAAGGTTTAGATACTGTAGTACTTAGAAAGTTAGGGCTAGAAAGTAATACTCCAGACTTAACACAATGGAACGCTTTTTTAAAGCGACATAAAAACCCAAAATCTGAGGTTAATATTGGTTTAATAGGAAAGTATGTAGAGCTTCAAGATTCTTATAAATCCATTTTAGAAGCCTTTATTCATGCTGGAGCAGAGAATGAAGTTAAAGTAAATGTAGAATCTATTCATTCTGAATATTTAAATGGAGAGAATTCTAAAGCCATGTTATCTCATTTGGATGGTGTATTAGTTGCACCTGGTTTTGGAGAAAGAGGTATTGAGGGTAAAATTGATGCTGTAAGATATGTACGTGAAAATAATATTCCGTTTTTAGGAATTTGTTTAGGTATGCAAATGGCAGTTATAGAGTTTTCTCGTAATGTTTTAGGTTTAGAGAATGCGAACTCAACAGAGATGAATGCTAATACAGCACATCCTGTTATAGATTTAATGGAAGCGCAAAAAACCATTATAGATAAAGGTGGAACCATGCGTTTAGGCGCTTGGGATTGTAAATTAGATTCTAATAGTATAGTTGGAAAACTTTATAATACAGAAACTATAAAAGTGCGACACAGACACCGTTATGAATTTAATAGTGACTACAAAACGCAAATTAAAGAAAAAGGCATGATTGCAACAGGTTTAAATCCTGAAACAAATCTTGTAGAAATTGTAGAAATACCAAGCCATCCATGGTTTGTAGGTGTGCAATACCATCCAGAATATAAAAGTACAGTTGCTAATCCTCATCCTTTATTTATAGCATTTGTAGCAGCAGTATTAAAGCATAAAAAAAGTAAGTAAGGTGTCAGTATGGCATAAAATAAATTACGGATTACTTTTTGAAGAGTAATTTTACAGAAAACAGACCTGTTTGTTTTTTAACTAGCAGGTTTTTTAAATAACTAATTAGTTACCGCTTTAGCGGAAATAATATGGAAGAAAAGAAATTAGACGTAAAATCGATAATAGGATTCGTACTTATATTTGGGATCTTATTATTTATGGTGTGGAATAACCAACCATCACCAGAAGAAGTTGCAGCAGAGAAAGCAAAACAAGAACTTGTAGAGTTAGAGAATGCTAAAGAAGCTGCAAAAGCCGAAATCAAAGAAGAGATTAAAGTTTTAGATTCTCAAGATTTTTCAAACTTAAAACCAGGAGATTCTTTACAAGAAGTAGCACTTCAAAATAAATATGGTGCTTTTGCATATGGTATGGGTTTGCCATCTCAAGATCAAATGGTAGATAATGGAGTACTTAATTTAACGTTTTCTAAAATTGGTGGTCATTTATCAGAAGTTAAACTTAGTAAGTTTGTAGATTTCGATTCTATTCCTATTTACTTAGTAAAAGATAATAACGCGAGTTTTAATATTAATTTAGGTACTACAGAAAGTAGAATTTTAAATACTAAGGATTTACCTTTTCAATCTAAAGTAACTAAAAACATAGAAAACACTGTAGTTTCTATGAAACTTAAAGTGTCTGAAACTAAATTCTTAGAATACTTATATGTAATTAAGCCAAACGATTACATGATAGATTTTACAATAAAATCTCAAGGCCTAAAAGAAGTTATTAATGGCTCTCAAGACGTAAAATTAGAATGGTTTCAAACCAGTAAGCGTCATGATGAAAGTATTAGTTACGAAAACCGTTATACACGTTTAACATACCAATATGATGATGGAAGTATAGATAAATTATCGCAAGCTGGAGAAGATGAAGAAACAGTAGAAAATGCAGATTGGTTATCTTTTAGACAACATTTCTTTAGTACTATTTTGGTAGCAGATAAGCCTTTAAAATCTGTGCTGTTAACTTCTAAAGATTTAGTAGAGGACGAAGATATAGACACTTTATTCACTAAAACATTTGGAGCCAAAACTAATTTAGAATTAACAGGTAATGAGTTAAATACTAATTTCGGTTTGTTTTATGGACCTACAGATAGTGAGGTTTTAAAGCCTTACAATAAAAGCCTAGAAGAAAGTATACCTCTTGGTTGGGGACTTTTTGGATGGATTAACGAGTATTTATTTATTCCATTATTTGGGTTTTTAAGTAAGTATTTGCCATTTGGTATTGCCATTATTGTAATGACAGTACTTATTAAGTTAGTAATGTCTTTTGTACAATACAAACAGTATTTGTCGCAAATGAAAATGAAAATCCTCAAGCCAGAGTTGGAGGCAATTAGAGAGAAGTACAAAGACAACAAAACGAAATCTCAGCAAGAAACAATGGCCTTGCAAAATAAAGCAGGAGCAAGTCCGCTTGCAGGCTGTTTACCAGCGTTAATACAAATGCCAGTATTTTATGCTTTATTTATGTTTTTCCCAACAGCTTTTGCATTAAGACAAAAGAGTTTCCTTTGGGCTGATGATTTATCTTCTTTCGATGCCATTTATCATTTTCCAGAAGGCTTTAGTATTCCTATTTATGGAGATCATATTAGTTTATTCCCAATATTAGCTGGTATTGCAATTTTCTTTTACATGAGAATGACAACAGGGCAACAAACAGCTTCTGCAGCACCTCCTCAAGAAGGAATGCCAGATATGCAAAAGATGATGAAATACATGATCTATTTTGCACCAGTAATGATGATTGTTTTCTTTAATTCTTATGCCTCTGGACTTAGTTTATATTACTTTATTTCAAACTTAATTAGTATTGGAATTATGTTAGTAATCAAGAACTACATTTTAGATGAAGATAAAATTCATGCACAAATGCAAGTTCAAAAAGCAAAGCCGAAGAAAGAAAGTAAGTTTCAGAAAAAAATGAAAACTATGATGGAGCAGGCAGAGCAACAAAAACAAGCACAGAAGAAAAATAAAAAATAAGAAAAATATTTTTTTTAGAAGCTGCCATTCTATATTAAGTTTGGCAGCTTTTTTGTTTACCTTATTTAGGTCTAGAACAATTTCAATATTTAATGCTCGTTATTTATGTATTGTTTCTACTTTAAAATTAATATAGAATTAAATTAAAATATAAAAATGAAAAAAATAGTAATCATAATTTTTGCATTAGTATCTACTTTAGGTTTTTCACAAGAAATTAATCAAAAAGATGCAAATGGTTTTCGTCATGGAGATTGGAGAAAAAATTTCGAAGGCACAAAAGTTTTAAGATACGAAGGACAATTTAATCATGGAGTAGAAGTTGGTACCTTTAAATTTTATAAAAATATAGATGGTAAACCTTCATTAACAGCAACAAGAACTTATACTCCAAATAGCGAACTTGCTGAAGTGAAGTTTTATTCTTCAACTAAAAAATTGATTAGTGTTGGTAAAATGCGTGGTAAAACGTTTGTAGGTAAATGGCTTTATTATCATAACAAATCTAAAGTTGTAATGACAGAAGAAGTGTATGATAATAAAGGAAAGCTAGAAGGCTTAAAAAAAACGTATTACTTAAGTGGGCAATTGGCGCA
Organism: Lacinutrix sp.; assembly: GCF_037625555.1. Taxonomy (GTDB): domain Bacteria; phylum Bacteroidota; class Bacteroidia; order Flavobacteriales; family Flavobacteriaceae; genus Lacinutrix. The sequence goes on along the minus strand of NZ_JASJHV010000136.1, from coordinate 13,782 downwards.
ACAAGAAAACTATAGTTCAGGTATTTTAGTAGGAGAGTCTAGATGGTTTTCAGAAACAGGAACGTTAATTAGGGTTTTTAATTATCAAAATGGAGAATTACATGGTCTAGCAAAAGTTTTTGATGCTAAAGGTAATATAGAAAAGGAAGGTGTATACCAAAAAGACAGACGACATGGTATTTGGAAGTTTTATAAAAACGGAAAATTAGATAAAGAAAAAGATTTTACTAGATATAGTAAAAACCCATATAAGAAGAAATAGTATAAAATAAACAAAGCACTTAGAAAAATTTCTAAGCGCTTTTAGTTTAATAAAAGGACTTTTGCTATCAACCAACCGAAGAGTATGCCTTTTATTAATTTTTCTTATTACATAGGTAATAATACTTTGTTTATTGCGTGTATAACTCCGTTAGAAGCTTGTACATCTACTGCAACAATTCCTATGTCTGTATTGTTAGAACCATCAGTAACATCAGCAATATTTCCATTTGTACCAGGTAATATTATAGAGAAATCTTGTCCTTGAACACTTTCTGCAGTTGTTGTTCCAGGATTTGTTAAAGCTCCAGAAGGAACATTGCCATCGGTAGTTAGGTGGTGTAATAAAACAGCTGTAAGTGTTGCATCGTCAATGTCTCCAGGTCCATTCCAAGCTGGATTAGAATCCAATAATGCTGTAAATGCTGCGTTTGTTGGAGCAAGAACAGTTAAAGGAGCAGAAGCAGATGCGTTAGCTAAATTAGCAGCAGGAACATTTTGGTTTGTTAAAAATAATGAAGCTTCTAAGCTTGAGAAAGTATCATCAGCAGTAACAAATGTTAATAATGTTGGTAGAGTAATTACAGCATCGACAACATGAACAACACCATTACTTGTAGAAATATCTGCTAAACCAGAAACAACACTAGAAGCACCATTGAAAGTTACTCCTGAGTTTCCGTTAAAAAAGATACTTAAGTTTGTAGAACCAGGTCCAGATGCTAAAGTATTTCTGTATCCTATGTTATCAGCTAAAGCTCCAGAAAGAATGTTTTCATCAGCAATGACATGGTTTAACAATATTTGTGTTAAGACATTATTATCGATATCAGCAATTTCGCCCCATGCCATATTGCTATCTAATAAAGCTTGAAAAGCATCGTTAGTTGGTGCTAAAACTGTTCTTTGTCCATCTGCTGAAAGTGCATCTACTAATCCAGTTTGAATAACAGCCTCTACTAACATACTTAAAGCAGGTGTTGCTTGTGCTGTTTCTACAATATTTAATAGTTGCACCACTGATGGTGTAGTAGCATCATCATCGTTACTACATGACCATACTAGTGATAATACTAAAAGTAATACCGGTAATTTTCTTAAATTTTTCATTGTTAATTGATTTTTTTTGTGATTATTATTTTTTGTTTACAATTATTTTAATAGTTACAAAGTATAAATAAATTTAAACACATTGAATTAAAGTTTTGTTAAACTTTTCACAAGAAATGTTAAACAGAAAAATTTAAGCTTTTTGAATATTAGAATATTGGTATCATAAAAAGTAAATTCTTGTATCTTTGTAATCACAATAAAAACAGACTTAAATTTTAGGGATTTAATATGAGAAAAAGAGTAATCGTAGGACTTTCTGGAGGTGTAGATTCTAGTGTTGCAGCTTATTTATTAAAAGAGCAAGGCTATGAAGTTATAGGTCTTTTTATGAAAAACTGGCATGATGATTCTGTAACAATATCAGATGAATGTCCATGGTTAGACGATAGTAATGATGCCATGTTGGTTGCCGAAAAATTAGGAATTCCTTTTCAAACTGTTGACTTAAGTGAAGAATATAAAGAGCGTATAGTAGATTATATGTTTAATGAGTATGAAAAAGGACGCACTCCAAATCCAGATGTACTTTGCAATAGAGAGATTAAGTTTGATGTGTTTATGAAAATTGCACTTGATCTTGGAGCAGATTATGTTGCAACAGGCCATTATTGTAGAAAAGGAGTAATTGAAAAAGATGGAAAGGAAGTATTTCAATTATTATCTGGAAATGACAATAATAAAGATCAATCCTATTTTTTATGTCAATTATCTCAACAACAACTAGCGATAGCATTGTTTCCTATTGGAGAGCTTCAAAAGCCAGAAGTACGTGAAATTGCTTCAAAAGCCGATTTAATTACAGCAGATAAAAAAGATTCTCAAGGCCTATGTTTTATAGGAAAGGTGAGATTGCCAGATTTTCTTCAGCAGCAGTTAAAACCAAAAGAAGGTGTTATTGTAGAGATACCAAAAGATAATATAAATTATAAAGCGACTAAAATATCATTCAATACAAAAACCGAAGAGCTTCAGTATTTATCTAGAAAAGCTGAATATGCTATAACAGATGGAGAAGTGGTAGGTAAACATCAAGGAGCTCATTATTTAACAAAAGGTCAGCGTAAAGGCTTGTCTGTTGGTGTAAAAGTAGAACCATTATTTGTTATCGATACTGATGTAATAGAAAATGTAATTTACACAGGACAAGGTAAAACGCATCCTGGTTTATATAAAAAAGCATTATTTGTTTCTAATGAAGAATTACATTGGGTAAGATCAGATTTGGCTTTAAAAACAGATGAAACTATGAGTGTTTTAGCTCGAATTCGCTACAGGCAACCGTTAGATAATGCAATATTACATAAAGTAGATTCTGGTTTGTATGTGGAATTCGAGAATTTACAATCTGCTATTACAGAAGGCCAATTTGTGGCTTGGTATCTAGAAGACGAATTGGTTGGTTCTGGTGTAATTTCTTAATATTAGTTTCTACGTTTCTTTATTGCGAGTGCAAAGGACGCGGCAATCTGTTTAAATTAAAATCATCTCGTATTTAGCTTATAAACTATGCAAAATAAAATAACAAAACTATTTAATATAGAATATCCAATCATACAAGCAGGAATGATTTGGAATAGTGGATGGCGTTTAGCTTCTGCAGCAAGTAATTCTGGAATTCTGGGTCTTATAGGCGCAGGAAGTATGTATCCAGAGGTGTTGCGTGAACACATTCAAAAATGTAAAAAAGCGACTAATAAGCCGTTTGGTGTAAATGTGCCAATGTTGTATCCAAATATTACAGAGATTATGGATATAATAGTAGAAGAAGGTGTAACCGTTGTTTTTACATCTGCAGGAAACCCAAAAACCTGGACCAAATGGTTACAAGACAAAGGCATAACCGTTGTGCATGTTGTAAGTAGCGTAAAGTTTGCTTTAAAAGCACAAGATGCTGGAGTAGATGCGATAGTTGCAGAAGGTTTTGAAGCTGGAGGACACAATGGTAGAGACGAAACCACAACGCTAACTTTAATACCAATGGTAAAAGAGCAATTACAAATTCCATTAATTGCTGCAGGAGGAATTGCAACAGGAAAAGCCATGTTAGCGTGTATGGTTTTAGGAGCAGATGGTGTGCAAGTGGGAAGCCGTTTTGTGGCCAGTGAAGAATCTTCTGCACATGAAGCATTTAAACAAGTAGTGGTAGATGCTAAAGAAGGCTATACTCATTTAACATTAAAAGAATTAGCACCTGTGCGTTTAATAAAAAATAAGTTTTTTAACGATTTACAAGAATTATATAAAACAGCACCAACGACTGAACAGCTTAAAGAATTATTAGGTAGAGCAAGAGCGAAACGTGGTATGTTTGAAGGTGATTTAGAAGATGGCGAATTAGAGATTGGGCAAATTGCTGGATTAATTCATGATGTTAAGCCTGTAAAAACGATTGTTTTAGAAATGGTTAATGAGTTTGAAGAAGCAAAGGCTTGTGCTTCAAGATTATAAATTTTAAACTTACACATAAATTAGTATTATTTTTATTTAATGATTTAACGCAACCTATTGTATGATATTACATCTATTAAATAATAAGGTAATTAGATTTAATATTTTAAAGTAATAATATATAGATGCAAATTAAAAAGGTAAAGTTATTAGCATTGTTAATTATTGTTTCAATATCATTTCTAGCTATGAGATTTGAAGAAACTGCTATAGATGAAGATATTCCAACAATAGTAAAAGCTCGTGTTTACGATTATTATGAAGATATGCCTTTTGAAAATTACAAAATAAAAATTGGAGAATATAAATATGGTTCAGGGATTGGTCCATCTCAATTTCAGAGGTTTGTCGATTCTGTTTGGAATGTCTATTTTTCACCACTAAGAATAGATAATGATAGCATTGGTAAAAGTTTTACCAAAGAATTTATTTTTTATTATTTTCATCCAGTTAATTTAAAAGTAACTTTGAATGATATAGAAAGCTTACCCGTAAAAATAAGTCTAGATTTGTCTAATAGTAGACCTGAAGACCTAGATCTTAGTGGCGTTGAATTAGAGAGGACTGTTTTTTTATCACCTACTTCAACCGAAAATAAAATATACTTCTCTAGAAGAAATTCCGATAATCTTAATCAATCATTTTTCATTCAAGCACCAGCTTCAAGCCCAACAGGAACTCTAGATTTTACAATTATAATTAATGACTCTGATTTTCAATAATTATTAAGTTTTTATAAACTTATAGTATTTTAATAATAAATTCGAAAACCAATAATCGAAGCACTACTTTTGCAAAATGGTTTTAAGCAGTTACACAAAAGAGTTTAAATACAACTGGAAATTAGCAGCACCTGTAATGCTAGGCATGCTAGGTCATACTTTTGTGAGTTTTGTAGATAATATAATGGTTGGCCAAATAGGTACAGCAGAATTGGCTGCTGTATCTCTAGGAAATAGCTTTATGTTTATAGCAATGTCTCTAGGTATTGGTTTTAGTACAGCCATAACACCATTAGTTGCAGAGGCAGATTCTGCACAGGATTTTAAAGGAGGAAAATCGGCATTAAAGCATGGTCTCTTTTTATGTTCTCTTTTGGGTGTTTTTTTATTTTTATTACTATTCTTCGCAAAACCATTAATGTATTTAATACAACAGCCAGTTCAGGTTGTAGAATTAGCAATGCCATATTTAGATTTGGTTGCTTTTTCTTTAATTCCATTAATTATTTTTCAAGCCTTTAAGCAATTTAGTGACGGTTTATCCATGACTAAATACCCAATGTATGCTACTATTTTAGCAAATGTTATAAATGTTGTTTTAAACTATTTATTGATTTTTGGAAAATTTGGTTTTCCAGAGCTAGGAATTGTTGGTGCAGCATATGGAACTTTAGTATCGCGATTTATAATGCTATGGTATTTGTGGTATTTATTAAAGAAAAAAGAAAAATCGAAAGCCTTTGTAACTAACATTAAACTATTTGTTTTAGATAAGTTAATACTAATAAAAATTATAAATTTAGGTGCACCAAGCGCTATGCAAATGTTTTTTGAGGTTGCCATTTTTACAGCAGCCATTTGGTTAAGTGGTTTATTGGGCAAAAATCCACAAGCAGCAAACCAAATTGCATTAAACTTAATTTCTATGTCGTTTATGGTAGCTTCGGGATTAGGTGTTGCCTCTATGATTAGAGTAGGAAACCAAAAAGGATTAAAAAAATACCATGAGTTGCGTCGTGTTGCCTTTTCATTGTTTCTTTTAGGAACACTATTCGCAATAGGATTTGCTTTGTTATTTGCTATTTTTCGCAATTATCTACCTAGAATATATGTAGATTTTGACGATGTGGTAAATTTTGATGATAATATGGAAGTTGTATCAATAGCTTCAAAATTATTATTAGCAGCTGCAATTTTTCAAATAAGTGATAGTATTCAAGTATTAGTTTTAGGAGCATTACGTGGTTTACAAGACGTAAAAATTCCAACCTTAATAACCTTTATTTCCTATTGGCTAGTTGGCTTTCCTATTAGTTGGTTTTTAGGTAAAGAAGAAGCATATGCAAGTTTTGGTATTTGGTTAGGTTTATTAGCTGGCTTAACTACTGCTTCAATTTTATTATATATTCGATTTAACTATCTTACAAAAAGGCTAATTTTGTCTAATGACTTAATAACGAACAAATAAATAAAAGACCACTTTAATGACACTTCCAAAATTTATACTAGGCGATAACACAGATTTACCAAATGCAATATTCGTTATTCATACAGAGTTTCCAATGTTTATTATAAACTTAGAAGACGATGAGGTAGAATGGTTAGAAGATTTTGACCAGCATGACCATAAAGAACTAGAAATGGAAACAGAAAACATGATAAAAGAAGCGACAGCTTTTTACGATAGAGAAGTTGCACGTTACGACGATTAATATGTTAGAACAATTAATAGAATTAGATCACGAAACATTTCTATACTTAAATGGTTTAGGAACAGATACTTGGGATAGTTTTTGGCTATTTTATACAGATAAAAAACATTGGATTCCTTTCTATATTTTTTTAGCTTATCTAATGTATAAACGTTTAAATACTAAAATGTTTATCCTTACTTTAATTGTTATTGCATTAATGATATTGGTAACAGATCAAGTAACAAACTTGTTTAAGAAAGTATTGTTTTTGCGATTACGACCTTGCCATAATGCGGATTTAATTGATCAAATGCGTTTAGTAAAGTCCTGGTGTGGTGGGCAATTCGGATACTTTTCTGGACATGCTAGTAATTCTATGGCTGTAGCTGTATTTACTGGGTTAATGTTTAGAGACCGTTATAAATACTTAATTTTTATCTTGCTTTTTTGGGCTGCTTTAATGGGTTATAGTCGCATTTATATTGGTGTTCATTTTCCATTAGATGTAGTTAGTGGTTTTGCTTTTGGTACATTATCTGGTTTTGGATTCTACAAGTTAGATAAATATCTTCAAAAGAGATTTATTTATAATAAAAATGAGTAGCGATTTTCTATTTCTTAGTAAGAATATAAAACACACTTTTTAAACGTGGATTGTTTTGTTTAGATGTATTTCCAAAGTGATTTAAATCATAATTCCCAATAACCTCCACATAATATTTAGAACGTATTTCGGCTTCATTTTCAGGACTCATTGCATTTACGAATATGCCAAATGTATTATCTTCAGGAAAAATATAAGCTTTGTCTTTTCTTCCAATTTCTGGAATTGTAGTACCATAATCCCAAATGGTTTCTGGAGCAATGTAGTTTATGGCATAAAGTTTAATATCTCGCTTTTGGTTTTCTTCATTTAAATTAGAAAAACTATTAAAGGTTTCATTTTTAAAAGCTTCGGAAAGTGGCAAAACAAAAACAGCAACCGAAGCAAAAAATAACACAGTTAGTAGAAATACGCTTTTAATATTTTTTGATTTTAACTGAACTAAAATGAATATGCCAATTATAAATAATACAACTGATGCTAACGTGAAATTAAAAAGATGATTTTGTAATTCAGTACTAAAAAACAGATACATTACAATAGGAAACGCGATACCAATAAGCCCAATTAATCCAAAATTAAAATAAACAGGAAGTGTTTCTCGTTTGTCCTTTAGAGTTTTAAATTCTCTTATTAAATACTCTATGTAAAAACCAATATTAAATGCTAACGGAATTAATACAGACATTAAATAGCGTGATTTTTTCATTGGTATTAAAGAGAGTAAAACAACTGCAGTTATAGTCCAAAGAAAACTAAATTTATATGATCTATAGTTGCTTACACGCTTTTTTAAATAAGGATATAATAAAGATATAAACGCTGGAATTGTCCATAATCCGCTTTGTGTAAAAAAGCTCCAGTAATAGTAAAATGGTCTGGTGTTATAGCCTGACCATGTGCTTGTTTCTCTTGTAATAATAGCATCTAATGTCGAAGAATCTTGTAATTTAACATACAAATACCAAGATCCACCAATAGCTAAACCTAGAATAATAGCACATAATATATACAGCCATTTTTGCTTTAAATCTTTGTATTTAAAACTAAATCCATAAGCTACTAAAAATGGTAAAAATAAAGCATAAATAGAAATAGGACCTTTTGCTAATATGGAAAAACCTAAGAAAATTCCAGCATAAAAAGTGTGTTTCCAGAGTTTATTATTTGTATTAAACAGTTTGTAGAAATTATAAATAGCCACTAGCATAAAAGCATGTGTAAAAATATCTGAAGGTGCCTCGAAAGTAATACCTATAACATAAAAAGAGGTGATTAAAACCAAGGCGTTAATTAGGCTATGCATCCTGCTTTTTAAAATAGTTTTAGAAAGGTAATACATAAAACTGCCAGCAAGCATAACCATTAAAACAGCAGGTAAACGCATACCAAACAGACTTTTCTCTCCAAAAATGACACCACTTAAAGCAGAAAACCAAGCAGGTAGAGGTGGTTTTTGGTAACGTACAACATTATTCATTGTGGTTAGTAACCAATGGTCGTAATTAAGCATTTCGCGTGCTGTAATAAAGTTACGCGCTTCCATAATAGACACTTGTAAAATCTCTAAATTAGGTAATAGCATAATGGCTACAAACAAGCAAATAGCTATTATAGGATGTTTTTTTAGCGTTTTAAGCATCTTGATTTTTTAGAATAATTAAATTTCTAATATATATAACAGTTCCTAAAATATGTCCAGTGAAAAGTACTGGATCTTTTCTAAAAATAGCATAAGTTAAAATAAGAATAGAACCTATTAAACTTAGAGCCCAGAAACCTAGAGGTAAAGAAGAGTCTTTTTGTTTTTCAGAATATAACCATTGGTATACAAAACGTAAGGTAAAAATAACTTGAGAAATTATACCTAAAGTTAATAGCCAAAACGGAATATCTTCGTTTTTAAAGAATATAGTAACGTCTATTCTATTATTGTTAAAATAAAATACACCAACAAAAAGTGGCATGAATAGTAAGATATAGCGCAATATTACAGGTATTTTTTTCCACTGATGTTGGAGTTGTAAATTCCTAATATAAATAAAGTAAGTTAAGGCTTGACCCAGCATAATAGCGAAGTCGTCTCTTTTATAACCATAAATAAAAAGTAGAAAAGAAGCAATTAAACTTAGGGTCCAAAACAATGTAGGTGTTACTACTTTTTTTGTTTTTTCACTAGAAATCCATTGTATAATAAGACGAGACGAAAATAAAATTTGAGCTAAAAACCCAATGCTATATATTAACCAGTCGCTCATTAATTTTGTTTAGCAACTTCGTAATTTATGTATTTTCTTTTCATCCATAAATAAGCAAAACAATCCATTAAAGGACCAAGTAATCTATTCCAAACACCAAATTTGGCTTCACCTGCAACTCTTGGAAAATGCTGTACAGGAATTTGTTTAATAGTTCCGTTTTGTAATAAGATCATGGCAGGTAAAAATCTGTGTAAACCTTTAAACATTGGAATGCGCTTTGCGTAATCTGTTTTTATTACTTTTAATGGACAACCAGTATCGTCCATACCATCGTGTGTAAAACTTCTACGAATACCGTTTGCAATTTTAGAAGACATGTTTTTTACAAATTTGTCTTTTCTATTAGCACGAACACCTGTAACCAAATCGTTTTCGCTAATATGTTCAAGTAGTAAATTAAAATCGTTGGGAGCCGTTTGTAAATCGCTATCAATATAACCTACAAGTTCGGTTTCTGTATAATCAAATCCTGCTTTAATAGCAGCACTTAGGCCTCTATTTTCTTTAAATGAAATGAATGAGAACTCTACGTTTCTATTGCAAATATCTTCAATAATTGATTGACTTTTATCTTTAGAGCCATCATTAACAAACAAAATTTTAGTATTTTTTGTTGCTATTTTCGTGTATGCTAAAAGTTCTGTTTCAACACGTAATAAGTTATCTTCTTCATTATAAACAGGAACAACAATGGTAAATTGGTAACTCATAAGATGGTCTCAATAGTAATACAAATGTATTGTTTTTCTAAGAATTGAAATCGATTATCAAATAAAATATGTTTATTTGTAATACAACAAATAGAAATATGAAGATTTTAGTTACAGGAGCAGCAGGTTTTACAGGTTCTCATACATGCGAACGGTTAAAAAGTTTAGGACATGAGGTAATAGGTTTAGATAACTTTAACACGTATTACAGTATAGAACTAAAGCATTTAAACGAAAAAGCATTAAACAATAAAGGTGTCACTATTATTAAAAGCGATTTACGAGATAACGCTTTCGCGGAATTGCTTCCTAAAGACATTAACTACATCTTTCATTTTGCAGCGCAGCCTGGTATTTCGGCTTCATCAACTTTTGAAGATTATTTTGAAAATAATATTATAGCAACCAAAAATTTAATTGATTATGCGTTAACATTAACCAATTTAAAACTGATGGTTAATATAGGAACCTCTTCCATTTACGGATTAGAAGCTACGTTTCCAGAAAGCATTGCACCACAACCAGCGTCGCACTATGGTGTAACAAAGTTGGCTGCAGAGCAATTAGTACTTCAAAAAAGTAGAGAGCAATTATTTAACTCGTGTTCTTTGCGTTTATATTCTGTAATTGGACCAAGAGAACGACCAGAAAAAATGTACACTAAGTTAATTATGTGTGCCTTTAATAATACCGAGTTTCCTTTGTATAATGGAAGTGCATCACATTTAAGAAGTTTTACTTACATTGGCGATATTGTAGATGGTATTGTAAGTGTTATTGGTAATGAAACTAAGGTTAATGGAGAAATTATAAATCTTGGAACAGAAGTAGAGCATACAACACAAGATGGTATTGATGCTGTCGAGCAAGTTATTGGTCAATCTATTAAAATAAACCATGTTGAAGCTAGAGCAGGAGATCAATTACGTACTAAAGCGAATATTGAAAAAGCAAGGAGACTCTTAGATTATAATCCACAAACAACGTTGCTTGAAGGTGTAAAAGCACAAGTGGAGTGGTATAAGGCTAATTTTTTGTAACAATTTTTAGGTTATTTTCAAAATATTCGTTTAAATTCGATGATAAAAATCGTTTCAATGTTTTTTATCAGACGTTAACGAAGTTAGTATATTTTTATTACAAAGTCAATTACTCCAAAATCAGTAATAATCTCTCTAGAACTCTGTTTTAATTCAATATAACTTAAAAATTATTATGAGTTTGTTTTAAATAACATAGAAATCTACTTACATCTGGGTATCGTAAATCATAGGAAACTGTTTTGGTATTTCATCTAAAGATTCTCCTAAATTTTGCCTTAAATCTATTTTCAATACCTCTAGCCATAGTAGAAATAGGTACATCATTTGCTGAGCCCTCAAATGGGTTTTCTCCTGTTCTTCCTATTTTTTCCATAGTATGAAAAATCCATGCCACAATAACATAAAATAGAATAGATAACCAAATAAATAGCGAGCCAATAGTAGCGTGTTCTTCACTTATTTCTTTTCCTATTTCTGCGAATTGAGGCGTAATTACTAAGGGAAGTAATAGTACAAAAACCCACATAAAATAATGGTTTAGAGTTGCAAACTGATGTGGATAAGGAAAGTTTTTTATGCGCTCAGATTGTCCTTGAAGTGTAAATAGTTCTTGTAAAACACCTTCTAATTCTAAAAAAGAGAACTCCCAAACAATGTTTTTTTCTTTTAATTTTTTAAGATGATGAGATTGCAAATATAACATGGCAGTTTGCTTATTATTTTTGCTCATTACATACTCTAAATCTTCTTTAGAGAGATACGGTTCCATATCGTCTTCTAAATTAGTATTCCATTCTGGAGGACTTACTATTTCGCTCCATTCTTTGTTTTATCATGCATTAAGTCTGATTAATTTGAAGAACTTGTTAATATACTGTTATACTTCTTCATTTTTTATATCTCTTCCTCTTGGCGCATTACCTTCTTGCAATACATTATTAGAGTGCAAAAGTTGGGCTGCTTTAGCCGAGTCTTTTACTTTTTTAGCACTACGTTCTAGCATTTCGGTTTCAAAGGCATGTAATACACTTTTTCTTAAGCCATTTGTTCTCCATTTAGATTTTGGTCTGCAATTTTTAGTAATAGCACGGGCTAGAGCTAAAGCATCTAATAAGGCTTGGTTTGCACCTTGTCCTTTAAACGGACTCATTGGGTGTGCTGCATCACCAATTAAAGTTGCTGGTCCTTTGTGTTCTAACCATTCTGGTTTTAGCAATGCTCTATCATAAACTGGGTATCCAGAAATTTCCGTTTCTGGTGTTGCAGTTAAAATTTCTGGAATAGGACTGTGCCATTGTGTTCTTTTACAAGCCTCTATTTTAAGTGCTTTTGCACCTTTTTTGCTTAATATTTTCGCCTCTTTTTCTGAGACCGAAAACTAAGCTGCCACATTATTGCGTTCTCTGTGTAAGGCATCATATAAATACGTTCTTTACCATTTGTAGTTTGAAATACAGTTTTAGAATCTAGCAAAGTCTTATCTAAAGTTTTAATAGTCTCTAATGGACAAATGCCTAATATAACAATACACCCTAAATAGGATAGAGGAGAAGTGTCCTTACCAATAAGTTTTGTTCTTACAACACTTCTAATACCATCTGCTCCAATTATAAGGTCTGCTTTAGCATTTTTAATTTCACCATTAACATCAAAACTAAGCTTAATCTCTTTATTTTTAATTGTTGTAAAATCTATTAATTTATGATTCCATTGTATTGCATCATGGTTTTTAAGTTGTTTTAATAAAGCTAGACGTAACGATTGCCTTGGTATATGAATATTTGTGTTTTTAGATGCTTTTTTATTTTCTGAAGGTTTCCATTTTCTTAATCCCCATTCACCAATTACTGTTCCATCTGTAGTATGCACTATATGTTTTGTTGACACTAAACTGTCTTCTAAGTTTAAAATTCCAAAACCTTTAATTGCTTTACTGGCTTGTTGTAGTGAAATGCCGTAACCTTGAGAACGTTCATTAAAATTACCATCACGCTCATAAAGTGTAAAAGAAATACCACGATGTAAACAGGCTACAGCTAGAGCAGTACCACCAATTCCTCCACCTATAATGGCAATGTGTGGAAAGTGCTCTGTATTTGTAGTAGGATGGTTTTTAGAACGAATTAATCCAGAGCCAGAACAGTTTAAACAGGAATAAAGCGGTCGTTTATGACGAATAGCAGCTTTGCCTTTGTTTTTATTAAAATGTTCTAAAGCGAGTTGTTAACGAAGCTTAACTTTTTTGCTAAACTTTCGGCTCTTTTTACCTTGTCCTTTACATTCTAGACAAGTAGACCAGCTTGTCTCTTTATTTTTCATTTTAAATCTTTCTTGGAACTTATTTTAAAGCTAATAAATACTCAGCAGCTAGAAATGGTGTCGTTTTATTTGTATCAATAAGCATTAGCTGTTTTTTTAGTTCTTTTTTTATTTCAGTATTATTAAAGAAATCACTTTTTAGTTGATTTTCAATAGTTTGAATAAGCCAAAATTTGTTCTGTTCGTTACGTTTAGAATAAAAGTATTTATTCTCATTAGTAAGTTTAAGGTACTCTAAAATCATATTATAAATAGCTTCGATACCTTCATTTTTAATAGCACTACAAGTCACTACTTTTGGTTGCCATTTAGAGGCTTTTATTGGGTACATGTGTAGCGCACGATTAAATTCTACTTTGGCTAATTTTGCGTGTTTGGCATTGTCTCCATCTGTTTTGTTAATGGCAATTGCATCTGCCATTTCAATTATACCACGCTTTATACCCTGAAGTTCGTCTCCAGCACCAGCAAGTTTTAATAATAAAAAGAAATCTGTCATCGAATGAACAACGGTTTCACTTTGGCCAACACCAACTGTTTCAATTAGAATCACATTATAACCAGCTGCTTCACATAAAATAACTGTCTCTCTAGTATTTCTTGCTAC
>NZ_JASJHV010000135.1:0-9509 GCF_037625555.1 Lacinutrix sp. | reverse complement strand
TAATTCTTCTTTTGTTAAATGATGAAAAATGGTTTTAACCTTAGCTTTTACATCTTCAGGTACTGTTCTATTGGGCTTGGTTTTAAATATTCTCTTAGCCCATAATAACGTATTGTTATCTTCTATACTTTTAGAATCTGCTTTTTTAAAACGCTTGAAAACAATATCCAATTCATTTTCGAAATCTGAAATATCTTCAATTTCTTCTTTTTGAATTATAGTAAGAGACAAACCTTCTGCTCCTGCTCTAGCTGTACGTCCACTTCTGTGCACGTAAGCATCATAAGTATCTGGTAAATGATAATTTACAACATAAGAGACTTCTTTTACATCTATACCACGAGCTGCAAGATCTGTAGCAACTAAAATATCTATATGGCCTTCTCTAAATTGACCCATAATTCGGTCTCGAATACCTTGCGTTAAACTACCATGTAAGGCACCAGAAGGAAATTTATTTATTGCTAATTTTTTTGCTAACTTATTAACTGCTGCTTTAGTTTTACAAAAAATAATTGCACGTTCTCCTTCTCTAGAGTTTAAAAAATGAAGTAAAACTTCTAGTTTTTCTATAGGCTCTACAACTATATATTGGTGATCTATGCCTTGATGACCTACAGTTACCATATCTGCTTCGATATGAACAACTTTTTTGGACATGTATTTTTGTACCATTTGTTTTATAGCTCCTGGCATAGTTGCCGTAAATAATAAAGTCCTTCTTTTTTTAGGGATTTCTTTAATTATACTATCTAAACCTTCTTTTAAAGCACTAACCATTTCGTCTGCTTCGTCTAAAACAAAGTAAGAAATGTTTTTAATGTTTATGGCTTCGCGTTTTACTAAATCTGCTAAACGTCCAGGAGTTGCAACAACAATATGCGTGTCCTGTTTAAGGCGTTCTATTTGAGGTTTTATAGGTATTCCTCCACAAATTGAAGCTATAGAGATTTTTGGGCTTTGTGATGCAAAAGATTCTAAATTATTAAATATTTGCTGACCTAATTCTCTAGTTGGAGCTAATATTACTGCCTGAATAGTAGTATCTTCTTCATTAATTAATTGCAGTAAAGGCAATCCAAAAGCTGCTGTTTTTCCTGTTCCAGTTTTTGCTAGAGCTACAACGTCTTCTTTTTGATTTAATATTACAGGAATTACTTTTTCTTGAATAGATGTAGGTACAGAAATTTTTAAAGCTAAAAGGCTTTCTTGTAACGCTTTATTAATACCTAAATCTGAAAATTGGTTTGACATAGAAAATAATTTTGAGCAAAGATAACCACACTTTTACAAGTTGTACTACCAATTCTCAAAATATCATTTAATGTACTTCTAATTTATAACCTACTCCATGTACATTAGTTAATTTAATAGAGTCGTCATCTTGTAGTTTTTTACGTAATTTAGAAATGTATGTATCTAAACTTCTACCTACAAAAACACCATTGTCTTCCCAGACTTTCTTTATAAGTTCATCACGCTTAATTATTTGATTTGGATTTGCTACAAATATGGCTAATAGTTCACATTCTTTTTTTGAAAGACTAATTTCTGTTGCTGCTTTTACTAGTTTATTTTGTTCTGGGTAAAACTGAAAAACACGTATTTTCTTGAAGGTATCATCTGTTTTATTGGTTTTTCTTTTCTATTTACCACTGTTTAATATCTTATTTAAGATAAAAAGCAACAATCCAAAACCAATACCATATAATAATAAATATTTTGAACTCGCCTGTGTAGCATCTAAAAAAGTAACTTTATTAGTATAGCAATCTTGTGGCAAAAATCTTCCAGAACATGAAATAATAGTACGTTCTTTATCTATATTAATTTCATAACTATAGGCAACTTCCTTATCTTTACATTGTATAACTTCTACACGGTAATTTTTTGATAATGATGCCACATTAAAACTACTATCTATAACTTTAACAAGATGATTTGGCATAAAAGATAAAGATTCGCTAAACTCTAAATTATAGCTTTTGGCGTTTAATGCTATTACAGGTAAATTAAAGATGTAGAATCTTGGTTAGTAAGTAAAAGTTGATTTCCAGCTTCTCTTAAGGCTATTTTTGTAGTAGCCTCAATATTATCTTGAGCTTCATTTCTACAAGAGAAAAGCGAAATTGAAATGATTAAAACTAAAAAAAATCTATTTAGATACAATGGCGTTTATTTATAAGTCTAGGTAAATAACTTAATATTTTATGACTTTCTATTACTATTCACATTTCTTTTACACTTTTTTCACACCTTAAATAAGCTTTATAACCGCTAGATAATTGTTACGCGAACTTTCCTTTTCTTTAAACGCATATTATTAACCTTTTCTACAAGAGACATTGCTTTTTCTTTAGGTACTGCTACAAAAGCGCAATCTTTTTTTAGCTCTATTACCCCAAGTTCGTTATGTTTTAAGTCTCCTTGTTTAAAAAACAAACCAGCGATATCGCCTTTAGAAATCTTATCTTTTCGTCCTCCAGAAATAAATAAAGTTTCCCATTCACTGTTAATAGATGTTTGCTTACTTGTTAATTTTTGTATGTGTGAAGATGTTATAAACTCTGGTAAATACTCGTTTTCCCATTGTAAAACATATGCAGTTCCTTCTGCATTCATTCTTGCTGTTCTTCCGTTTCTATGCGTAAATTCTTCAGCTTTAAGAGGTAATTGGTAATGAATAATAAAGTTTAACTCTGGAATATCTAATCCTCTAGCAGCTAAGTCTGTTGCTATAATAATTTGATGTGTTCCATTTCTAAATTTTATTAAAGCCCGTTCTCGATCTATCTGTTCCATACCACCAAAAAAACAACCATGTGGTATTTTATTTTGATAAAGGAAATCGCTTACATATTGGATGGTGTCTTTATAATTACAAAAAATAATACCTGGTTTGTTACCAATATTATGTATTAAATCTACTAACGTTTGTAGTTTGTTCTTGTCTGGAGAAAGCACCTTCTTTACTACTAAATTAGATGTTTTAGTATCTAAATAATCAATAATTATTTCGTTTTCAAGACCTACAAACCTAGGGATTTCAATATCTTGAGTAGCAGAAGTTAAAATACGCTTTTTTATATTTGGTAAGCTTGCTAAAATCGCACTCATCTCTTTTTCAAAACCTATTTCAAGAGACTTATCAAATTCATCTAAAACCAAAGTATTAATGTCTTCAACTAAAAATGTCTCTCGTCTTAAATGATCTGCAACACGACCTGGAGTTCCAATAAGTATTGCTGGAGCATGAGCTAGTTCTATTTTATCTTTAGAAAATGGTCTTCCTCCATAAACAGCATTAGCTTTATAGCCAGATCCCATTTGCCATACCACTTGTTCAATTTGTATTGCTAATTCGCGGGAAGGCACTAATATTAATAGTTGTACGTTTTCGCATTTAGCAGATAGACTATTAATGGTAGGCAGTAAAAAAGCAAGTGTTTTACCAGTTCCTGTTGGTGATAATAGAACCGTATTTTCAATAGATGAAATAGATAAAAACGCTTCTTCCTGCATAGGATTTAACGCTTCAATATTCAACTTATTTAAAATTGCTTGTTGCGATTTAATTTGGTTTACCATTAATTAAATTTTTGGTAAAGATAACGACACTTTAATGAATTATAACCTTGAAGCTAAACTAGTTTTAACACCATTAAACCACTCGTTTTTTAGAATACTTAATACTACACTATCGCGTCTAGATCCATTTGGAGCAGAGCAATTTTGTCTTAAAACACCTTCTACAGTGGAACCAATACTTTTCATGGCTGCAATACTTTTTTTATTGTTATTGTCTGCTCTAAACTCTACACGCTCCATTCCTAAAGTTTCAAAAGCAAAAGACAGCATTAAATATTTACAATTCTTATTTAAACCAGTACCTTGAAAATCTTTGCCATACCAAGTGAAGCCTAATTGAACAGTATTATATTGAAGTTGGTAATAATAAAATCGAGTGCTTCCTACATATTCATTTTTACGTTTATCGAGCACAATAAAGGGATATGATTTTTTATTAACCTTATCCTGCAAAGCTTTTTCTATATACAAATTCATGTTATCTAAACCGTTAGCAGGTTGTAAAGAGTATTCCCACAAAGTAGGTTCGTTTAAAGAATACCATGATAATAATTCTATATCTTCAGTTTTTAATGGTCTTAATTTAACGACTTCATTCTCTAATATATATTCTGAATTAAAATCAATTGGTATTATAATTAAAATATTTATTTTACTAACTTATAGTTTCAAAACCTTTATAAAATTAAAGATCTTCTTCAGTAGCTCGATATTCTATATCTTTATTTTTTCCTTTTCGTTCAAACTCTACATCATAAAACTCACCTTTTAAAGCACTATTTACCTTTTCAATCTCTGTAATATCCTCATCTCCATAATTTTTTTTATGGTATCTCTAATAGGTTTAGGCAATTGTTTTATACTAATGCTCATTTCTGTTTCAATCCAAATGCCTTCTGGAGAAAAATCTGCTCTATATTTAATACCTTTTTTTTTGAAATGAGATTCATAGTTGCCATTTACATCTATCTCCCCATCTGGATCATTCTCACCAAGATACTTTAACTTAAGAGCATCTTCTACAGGCTTTTATGTCTGGCTTATTGCTTTATTTTGACATCCAAAAAAGGCCATTAAACAAACTATTATTAATACCAGTGATTTTGTTTTCATTTTATTAAATTCTTTAATTTTAAGTTATTACCATAAATTTAAAAATTAAGATTTCAAATTTTTTATAATCTTATCTAAAAATCAAGTTTCAAATTATTAAATTTGTTGCTGTATTTATTTTATAAAATACAAAAGGAATTTTATAGATAAACTTAATTTCTATGAAATTACACCACTAAATAACAAAAATGAAAAGGCTTCTATTTACATTATTACTATTCATAATAACAATTAACACTACACAATCTCAATCTATTGCAAGGCAATGGAATGAAGAATTATTAAGCGCCATTCGTTTAGACTTTGCCAGACCAACAGTACATGCCAGAAATTTATTTCATACTTCTACAGCAATGTATGATACTTGGGCAATTTTTGACTCTCAAGCAGAAACTGTTTTTTTAGGAAAAACCTACCAAGGTTATAACTTTAGTTTTAATGGTATTACAACACCATCAGATATTGATGCTGCTAGAGCAGAGTTTATGAGTTACACCTTGTTTAGATTACTAAATTACAGATTTGAAGCTGCACCAGATTCTGCTACTACTCTAGCTTCCATAAACACATTGTTTAATAATTTAGGATATGATGATACATTTACTTCTACAGATTATAGTACAAATTCTTATGCTGCACTAGGAAACTATTTTGCTCAAGAAATCATAGCCTTTGGTCTTCAAGACGGTTCTAACGAGCAAAACGGCTACGATAATCAATTCTATACTGCTTCAAATCAACCATTAATTTTAGATTTATACGAAGACAATACTA
The DNA here is from genome assembly GCF_037625555.1 of Lacinutrix sp. Taxonomy (GTDB): domain Bacteria; phylum Bacteroidota; class Bacteroidia; order Flavobacteriales; family Flavobacteriaceae; genus Lacinutrix. The sequence goes on along the minus strand of NZ_JASJHV010000135.1, from coordinate 4,034 downwards.
CTATAGATCCAAATTTATGGCAACCTTTAGCTTTCGATATTTTTATTGACCAAAGTGGTAACACATATCCTATAGATACTCCAGTTTTTCTTAGTCCTGAATGGGGATATGTAAGTCCTTTTGCTCTTCAAACTTCCGATTTACAAATTTTAAACAATGGTTTCGATTCTTATGTTTATAACGATCCAGGACCACCAGATTACATACAAAATTCTAACGAAGATGGAATTGATGACCCATATAAATGGTATTTTGCATTAGTTGTTTCATGGTCTTCACATCTAGATCCTATCGATAATACTACAATAGATATCTCACCAGCTTCAATAGGAAATGTTGATATTGCTAATTATCCAGAAACGTTTCAAGAATACAAAGCGTTTTATAATCTTATAGATGGTGGCGATTCTGGTCTTGGTCACTCTTTAAACCCAAGTACTGGTATGCCTTATGCTCCACAGTTGGTAAAAAGAAGTGATTACGCTAGAGTTTTGGCAGAATTTTGGGCAGATGGTCCAGGTTCTGAAACACCACCTGGACATTGGTTTACTATTTTTAATTATGTTAGTGATCATCCAGATACTATAAAACAATTTAATGGTCAAGGCAACATACTTAGTGATTTAGAATGGGATGTTAAAGGCTATTTAGTTTTGGGTGGCGCAATGCACGATTCTGCAGTAAATACTTGGGGAATTAAAGGATATTACGATTATATTAGGCCAATATCTGCAATTAGATATATGGCAGGTAAAGGCCAGAGTACTGATGCTAGTTTACCAAGTTACAATCATCATGGTATGCCTTTAATGCCTGGTTTAATCGAGTTAGTAGAAACTGGTGATCCTTTAGCTGGAGCTGGTGACGAAAACGTAGACAAAATTAAAATTAAAGCTTGGAAAGGGCCTGACTATATAACAGACCCAGAGACCGATGCTGCTGGTGTAGACTGGATTCTTGGAGAAAAATGGTGGCCTTACCAAAGACCAACGTTTGTAACTCCTCCATTTGCAGGCTACCTCTCTGGACATTCTACCTTTTCTAGAGCAGCTGCCGAAGTATTAACTTTAATTACAGGTGATGCATTTTTTCCAGGAGGAATGGGAACATTTAACGTTTTACAAAATGATTTTCTAGTATTTGAAGAAGGTCCAACACAAAGTTTCACTTTACAATGGGCAACTTACAGAGATGCATCAGATCAAACAAGTTTATCTCGTATTTGGGGAGGAATACATCCACCAATAGACGATATAAGAGGTCGTGTAATTGGAGATAAAATTGGTAAGGATGCTTATAATCTTGCCATACAGTATTTTGACGCTACACTTACAACTACAGAAAGTACTTTTGAAAAGGATATTGTTATATATCCAAACCCAGTTTTAAACATGCTAAATATTCAAACAAATAATTTAACTAATTATAATGTAGATATTTACACTTTAAATGGATCGCTTCTACAATCAAGTACTATTAATAACAATCGTGCCATTAATGTTTCTAATTTATCATCTGGAATATACGTTGCTAAGTTTATAGACTCTAATTCGAAAGAGATTAAAATAAAGAAATTAATTAAAAAATAATATGCTTAAATCATTTAGAATAATTGCTTTCCTTGAAGGTGTTTCATATTTATTGTTAATGGCAGCAGCTCTATACAAACGTATGCCAGAAGGTAACGATAAGTTTGTGAAACTGCTTGGTATGCCTCATGGATTACTTTTTGTTGCCTATATTGCAATTGCAATATTTCTTAGGTCAACTTATAAGTGGGACACAAAAACTTTTGCAATAATATTATTAGGTTCTTTAATACCATTTGGAACTTTTTATGTTGATAAAATATACTTAAAACCATTAGCGTAATTATAAATTGTTGTAATATTCGGTTTTAATTTTCTATCATATGCACAAGATATTACGTTTAACTGCTGCATTTGCTGCTTTCTTATTGTTTGATTGCAAACAACCTTCAAGTACATAAGACAAGAAACCTGTTGTTTTTTCTAGTGATAAAAATTTAGACCGTTTCGATAATACAACAGAAAATTTTTTAATTAACGGCTTATCCTTTTCAAAAGACAATACACCAGTTTTCCTTTTTAAAGCAGAAGAAGATGGTTTTAGTGTTTTAGACTCTACAATTGTTAGCAATTCTAAATTTCAGTTTAAAGATGAAGCAAAAACACCTTCAATGTATCGTGTTTCAGAAATAAAGAATAAAAATAATGGCTTTACTATTTTAGTAGATAATTCTGAAATTCACGTTTTTTTAAATAAACGAGTAGAATTATCATCGGCATACTCTTCATCTTCTATCCAAAAAGGATACTCAAAATACAATTCTAGAATGTCTAGCTTTAAAGATGAAGGAATGGCTTTGTATTACAATTTAAAAGGTGATTTTTCTTCTCAAAACATTAAAAAATAAAAGAAGAACGTTTAGCTTTATTTACAACTCAAAATAACTTTATTGAAGCCTTTATTAAAGAGCATTCTAATTCTTATTTAGCTGCTTTAATTGTAAAAGAAAATATTAACACTTACAATGTAAAATCACTTAGAGCTTTATATAACGGATTCTCTTTAGATATTAGAAACATGGCCTTTACTTAGAGCTTAGACTCTATAATTATAGAAAAAGAAACAAAAACAGAAGCACGTTTACCTGTAGTTCCTATTAAAAAAAATTCAGAGAATTATAATGAAGAATACAGACCTAAAGCATACAAAATAAGTGGACTAAACCCTTATGGAGAAATAATTTCTTTAAAGTCTATTCCAAAAGGAAAAGTTGTTTTGATCGATTTTTGGGCTAGCTGGTGTGCACCTTGTCGTGCTACTAATCCAAACCTAGTTGCTTTACACAAAAAATATAAAAGCCAAGGTTTCGAAATTATTAGTGTTAGCTAGGACAAAGTCGAAGCAGAATGGCTAAATGCAATTGCTGCAGATGGATTAATTTGGGACTACCATGTAATAGATAAAAACAAAAGTATTGCTTTTCGTTATGGTGTAGAATCTATTCCTTTTAAAATATTGCTAGATAAACAAAGAAATATAGCTAGTGAGAAAATTTCTGGCAGCGCACTAGAGACACGTATTAAAGAACTGTTAGCAGAATAAGGTTACTCTTTTAACCTATCGCTAACATACTCTACTTTAGTTTTTCCGTGTGGTTTTGGTTTACCATCTTCTCCAAGATTTACCATAGTAATATTTTCTACTATAATTATGGTTTCTCGTGTCATCATATTTCTAACCTCACATTTTAACGTAATAGAAGAACGTCCAAAATTCTTAACTTCTATTCCAATTTCTACAATATCTCCTTCTACGGCTTTACTATTAAAATTTATTTCGCTTATATATTTGGTTACAATTTTTGAGTTATTAAGTTGAACAACAGTATACAATGCTGCTTCTTCGTCTATCCAAGCTAATAGTCGCCCTCCAAACAGTGTTCCATTTGGATTTAAATCTTCAGGTTTTACCCATTTTCTGGTGTGAAATTTCATAAAATTATATTATAGTTAAAGGTAATTGTTCATAAAACAGTTGACAAGAATTTTCTATAGGAAAGCATTATACTGCCAGTATTAATATTTTTATAAAAACTCTTTAAATTATGAAAACTAGAGACGAACAAATGTTGGCAATTAGACCCATTATTTCTACAATAAGAATTAGCGATAATATGAGCGCTGATGAGCGTTTTCAAAATTTAACATTACGCCCAATAATTAAACTGCAAAATGATTTGTTAATAGACGTTTTTAAAAATTATATTTCTAAATATAAAAATGTGTTTTATCAGCTCACACTAGACAGACGTCTTCATTATATAGATAATGCTATACATAAGGATATAAAATTTAGAAATGCTTTAAAAGGAATTATTATTGGGCAATTTACAAGTGAAGAATATATACTTTACATTACTAACTCTTCTGCTTTAAATAAACGAATGATGAATTTAGTAATACAACGTCTTCAAAGTAATATACAACTTTTTGAAGCTGCTTTTG
>NZ_JASJHV010000134.1:0-12773 GCF_037625555.1 Lacinutrix sp. | reverse complement strand
ATTGTATCTTTTTCTATTCTGAATTCCATGTATTTATAGGTTTATTTTAGGTTGGCTAATTTACGAAATTTTGAGCATATTTTTTAGCCGAATGTTGATGATGTTTTTAAAAACAAAATAAACACTAAAAAGGATATGATGGATATTCTTTTAAACCTCGATAATGATGAAATCATCATTGTAGAATGTAAAACCAGTAAAGAAAGAGGTTATAATAAATTTAGTGCTGTTTCAAGACAATTAAAGTCTTATCAAAATGTTGTTCTAAAAAATAATTTAAGAATTGTTAAAATCCTAATTGTAGCACCTGAATTTAGTGATGATTTTATAACTGATTGTGAAATGGACACAGAAATGAATTTATCACTTATGACAGCTTCAACTCTATCTAATATTTCCGAGGCTTTTAAAACATCAAAATATACAGAATTCCCTCACGTTTTATTTCGTGATATTGTAATAAATGAAGAACGAATAATTAAAGCATTGAGCAAATAGTTAACACAATTATAAAAACCATTTTAAGTTCAGTTAATAACCTGTTAATAATTATATATTTTATATTGTATAAAAAAAGAGTTTAACTTATCTTTGTCAAAGATTTAAAGCAATACACACATTATTATGTTCGAATTTGATCAATATTTAGGCTTTTTAGCATTTTTAACAATATTAACTATAGGTTTCTGGTTAATGATATTTTTAATAACTTTTGTTGTTCCTTATTGGATTGGTGGAAGTTTAATAGAACGTCTTAAAGAAATTAAAGAAGAAAAGAAAGCTAAGAGAGAAGCTTAGACTTTAAATTATACATAAAAAAAGAGAGAAATTCTATTAGAATTTCTCTCTTTTTTTGTATTCTAAACGAATTAAAGGATTAGCCTTCAAATCCACCATCATCACCATAACTTCTATGTTCTTCACGTTTCTTTTTCTGGTTAAATCTATAGGTGAACGATAGGTTAAAACTACGTTCTCTCCATTGGAATTCGCTTTCAGCATTAAAAGTTGGAGTAGTGGTTTCTTGTATTCTTTTTCTACTATTAAACAAATCGTTCACATTAAAAGCAATAGACGCTTTCTCTTTAAACAAGTCTTTACTAAATGCCATTGTAGTAGTAAAAATACCTTGTCTTACATTTTGAGCATCTGCACTTGAACCTCTATAATTTAAATTGGTTTGCCAATCTAAACTACAAGGTAAGGTATATTTATTACTAACTCTTGCAAACCAACTGTTATTTGTATTATCCAAAGATAAGCTATTTGGTGTTGTACCTTTTATTTCGTTTTGAAAGAAGTTGAAATTACCATTTAAACGCCATTTTCTTGATGGATTGTAGGTTAAGGTAAATTCAAAGCCATAACGATCTTCGGTAGCTAAGTTAATAGGTGTACGTTTTATAATTGGTAACTCTTCACCATTTATATTTGCAGTGTCTCCAGTATCGAAACTAATATAATTAAAGCCATCTGTAGCATGAGAATAGTAGGCAGAAGAGTTAAACGTAAATTTACCAAAACGCTTTAAATAGCCTAAATCTATTTGTCCAGAGTAGCTAGGATTTAAATCTGGATTCCCTTGAAAAAAGTTAGTAACGCTACTTCTAGAAGGAAACGGGTTTAAAAAATAACCACGAGGTCTTCTTAATCGTCTTGCATAACCTAAGGTTAAACTTTCTTTTGTACTAAACTCATAACTTAAATTAACGGTTGGAAATAAACCTATAAAATTCTTTTTATTAAAATCTCCAGACGTTGGCTGGTCTATTGTAATTCTTGTGTTTTCCATTCGTAAACCAAATAAGAATGAAAATTTATTAATTTTACTACCATATTGTGTGTAGAATGCATTGACGTATTGCTTAAAATTCAAGACGTTGGTAAGATCTAAATTAGTTTCAAAAACACCAGTATCGTTATTAAAAATCACAACATTAAAATCTGTAGTTGTCGTATCAAAGTTTCCTCTGAAGCCAGCTTCAAATTGACTATTCTCACCAATTGGTAATACATAATTTGATTGTAATAGTATTTGACTTTGATCTTCTAAGGTATTTACGTTTTCAACATCAACGTTATCAACACTAATTAACGAGCTTTCATTTTCTTGATTGTCTTCATATTGAAAATCGAAGGTTAACACATGTCCACTGTCTTTAAAGTTTTTCTGAAAATTTAAAGCGTATTGTATGGTTTTATCATCTTCTAGCTCAGGTTCTATACGAGTTGTAGTTGATAACAAGCTTCTATTGCTATCTAATTGATTTATAACATTGGTACTTAATCTTTCGTTATTACTATCTCTATATAATATAGAAGAGGTTAACGAAGCAGAGTCGTCTACATACCATTCTACACCAAAATTAGTGGTTAAACCTTTTCGTGTTCTGTTGAACGTATTGCTTTCGTCTAGAAAATTACCAGTAGAATTGTATTGTGTTAACGAAGAAGAGTTGCCAGGAGATTCTCTATAACTGTAACCTGTGGTATTAAAAATATTTAGATCTCCAGTTCTATAATTAACGTTTCCATTAATTCCTGCTGCAGGATTGTAGCCAACATTAGTTGTAATGGCTCCATTTAAGCCTTGAAGTTTACTACGACGTAAAATAATATTTAAAATTCCGCCAGTTCCTTCCGCATCGTACCTTGCTGAAGGAGAAGTAATAACTTCTACTTTTTCTATTGATTCTGCTGGAAGCTGACGTAGTGCATCTGTAGAGTTTAAGCCAACTAAACCAGAAGGTTTTCCGTTAATTAAAATTCGAACATTATCCTTTCCACGTAAAGCAACATTACCTTCCACATCTACAGAAACCGAAGGGACGTTATCTAACACATCACTTACAGTACCTCCTCGTACAGTTAAATCTTTACCAATATTATAGATTTTTTTATCGAGTTTAATTTCTACTGTTGTTTTCTCGGCAATCAGTTCTACTTCTTCTAAAGTTGTGGCATCTTCTCTAAGGTAAATGGTGCCAAAATCTAAAGATTCGTTTATTTCTTTGGCTTTAATTGTTGTTTTTTCGAAGCTAATAAACTCAAAAGAAACGTTGTATGTTCCTGAATCTAATTTAATTGTAAATTCACCATTTTCGTCTGCACTTCCACCATTAATAATTTTACCATCTGTAGGATTAGAAACAACAATAGTTGCCCATTCTAAAGGAAAATTAGTGTCTTGTTCTAAAATTTTTCCTGTTATAGTAACCTCCTTTTGTGCAAAAACAAAAAAGGATAGAAAAAGAGATAGAGTAGTGGTTATTATAGTTTTTTGCATGTCTTTGGTTTTGTTTTTTAAGACTGCAAAATTACCATAAGGTTTAAACCTCTTTGGTTAAAGGTTTGTTAAATAAAAAAACCCTGCAAATAGCAAGGTTTAAAGTTTAAGATATTATGTTTAATATATGTTTTGGAGGTCTACCAATAATAGCTTTATTGCCATTAATAACTATAGGTCTTTCTATAAGTTTTGGGTGTTTTAGCATGGCATCAATAATGGCTTCGTTAGATAAATCTTTGTTTTTATATTCAGATTTCCAAATAGTTTCGTTTTTTCTTACAAGTTCTATAGGTTTAATACCTAATAGTTTTATTAATGCTTTTAATTCTGTTTTAGTAGAAATATCTTCAAGGTATTTAACAATTTCAAAATTTTTCCCAGAATTTTCTAGAATCTGTAATCCTTGACGAGATTTACTACAACGGTTGTTATGGTATATTTTAATCATTTTTGTAAATATTATAATTGATTAGATTCTGTGGTATGTTGTCCCATCATCATTAAATAAGCCTTTAAAAATGGTGTAATGTCACCATCCATAACTGCATCTACATTACCAGTTTCGTGTGCAGACCTTACATCTTTTACTAGTTTATATGGATGCATAACGTAGTTTCTAATTTGGCTTCCCCATTCAATACTTTTTTTACTGGCTTCAATATCTTGACGTTGTGCAAGCTGCTTTTGCAGCTCAATTTCGTAAAGTTGAGACTTTAGCATTTGTAGTGCTCGTGATCTATTATCATGTTGCGATCGCGTTTCGGAACATTGTATTTGTATTCCCGATGGCTTGTGTAATAGTTGTACTTTAGTTTCCACTTTATTTACATTTTGTCCACCAGCTCCACTAGATCTTGCAGTCGTGATTTCTAAATCTGCTGGATTAATATCTATTTCAATAGTATCATCTACCAATGGATACACATAGACTGATGCAAAGCTAGTATGCCGTTTTGCATTACTATCAAAAGGCGAGATGCGAACAAGTCTATGCACACCATTTTCGCCTTTAAGCCAACCAAAAGCATAATCGCCTTCAATTTCTATAGTAACCGTTTTTATACCAGCAACATCACCTTGTTGAAAATTAAGTTCTTTTACTTTAAACTTGTTTTTTTCTGCGTACATTAAATACATACGCATGAGCATTTCTGCCCAATCACAACTTTCTGTGCCACCAGCACCAGCAGTAATTTGAAGCACAGCGTTTAAACTATCGCCTTCTTCAGAAAGCATGTTTTTAAATTCTAAATCTTCAATTAAAGTTTGTGCTTTTTCAAAACGATTTTCAACATTTTCTGCAGTGGCTTCTTCTTCTTTAAAAAACTCGTAAATAACTTCTAATTCTTCAATAAGTGTATTTGCAGCATTATAATCTTGAACCCAATTTTTTTTAACACGCAGTGATTTCATTATTATTTCTGCAGCTTTAGAGTCGTTCCAGAAATCAGGAGAAAAGGTTTGTTCTTCTTCGTTACTAATTTCTATAAGTTTAGCATCTATGTCAAAGATAAAGCCTTAACTTAGCTAGGCGTAGTAAGAGATCTATAATTTGATCTTGTGTTATCATTCTATTTGTGTTTAAAACAAAAATAGAATTTATAGTAGGATTTAGAAATTATTACTCAGTTATTTTATAGTTTTATGCAGAAAAACAAAAACAAATGAAAATTGATTTAAGGAGTGATACTTTTACAAAACCTAATCAAGGTATGTTAGATGCCATAATTAGGGCGAAAGTTGGAGACGATGTTTATAAAGAAGATGAAACTGTTAACGCATTAGAAACCCGAATTGCTAGATTATTTGGTAAGTCTCATGCCTTGTTTTTCCCTAGCGGAACAATGGCAAACCAAACAGCAATAAAATTGCATACCAATCCAGGAGATCAAGTTATTTGCGATAAATATGCTCACATATATAATTATGAAGGTGGAGGAGCCTCTTTTAACAGTGGTGTGTCTTGTAAATTAATAGATGGTAATAGAGGAATGTTTACAGCAGAACAAGTTATTGAAGCTATTAATCCTCCAGATTTTTACCACAGTCCTTTAACTACTTTAGTAGAAATAGAAAATACAACCAATAAAGGAGGAGGAGCGTGTTGGGACTTTAAAGAGTTACAAAAAATCAAAAGTATTTGTGATACTAATAACTTAGGGTTTCATTTAGATGGTGCACGACTCTGGAATGCTTTAGTGGCAAAAGACGAAAAACCAGAAGATTATGGTGAAATATTTGATACTATTTCTGTGTGTTTAAGTAAAGGATTAGGTTGCCCAATTGGTTCTGTATTAGTAGGAGACGAGCACCTAATGAAAAATGCAATTAGAATACGCAAAATTCTTGGAGGTGGTATGAGGCAAGTAGGTTTTCTTGCAGCAGCAGGACATTATGCATTAGATAATAACCTTCAATTATTAAAAGAAGACCATATAAAAGCTAAAGAAATAGCTTCTGTTTTAGAAAATTGTGTCTTTATAAAAAGTGTAGAACCTGTAGAAACTAATATTGTTATTTTTAGTCTAAATGATACTATTAATAGTGTAAATTTTATAAAAAGTCTGATGTCTAAAGGTGTGCTTATTAGTGATATGGGACAAGGAAAGTTAAGAATAGTAACACATTTAGATTATAGTAATACTATGCATGATGCTTTACTAAGCCTTTTAACTACTTTTATTTTTTAAATAAATTTTTTGTAACTTATTGGTTAACAGAACTTAAATAAAGTCGTTATTTTTTAATCGTGTTTATGTGTATTTCGTCGAATTGTTATTTAAAAATTAACATTTAGATGTCTTTCTTCTGTAATACAATTAATTTTGGTGCGTATTAAAGAATAGACTAAAAATTAGTTTAAATTAATCTATAAATAACCATTAAAATTATTAAAAAACGAAAAAAGTATTACTAACAATCTTATTTTTTGTGGCTTGTACATTAGCATTCGCTCAAGATTTACCAACTAATCTTGAACCAGGAAAATGTTACGTACGTTGTGTAACACCAGACGTTTGGGTAAATCAAGACGTTACAATTCAAGTAGCACCTGCTCACAAAAAATTAAGCACTGTACCTGCAAGATTTGAAACTTTTACAGAAACTGTAGTAGTTGCTAACGCTAGTCAAGAACTAGAAGTTGTTCCTGCAAAGTAGGAAACACAAACGTTTACAGTAGTAACTCAAGCTGCTTCTCAACGTTTAGAAAAAGTACCTTTTAGAACAGAAACAGAAAAAGAAACTGTTGTTGTAAAACAAGCAAGCCAACATTTAGAAATTGTTCCTGAAGTCTATGAAACACAATCTTTTGAAGTTGTAACTCAGCCAGCTAGCCAACGTTTAGAGCTTGTTGCTGCACAATATGAAACTCAAGATATTACTGTTGTAGTAACAGAAGCTTCACAGCGTTTAGAAGTGATTCCTGCAGTTTATGGAACAGAAACTTTAACTTACAAGAAAAGAGAATATGGTACTTCTTTAAGAATTTTCCAGCTAAATTTTCTTCTAACTATCAAGTTATTGAAACCAAGCCTGCAACAGCTAAATGGGGAATGAGTGATACTCCAGCAGCAGATTGTCAATCAAGTGATCCTAACGATTGTAGATACTGGTGTTATAAAGCAGTTCCTGCTCAAAACATTACTATTAATACAACAGAATTAGCTTCTGACGCTAGTACTGTTAGAACACCAGATTGTGATCCATCAACATCTAAAGATGATTGTGTAATGGCAACTTATACAAAAAGAATTGTAACGACTCCTGCAACTACTAGAGTAATCGATATTCCTGCTACTACTAAAACAGTAAAGAAAACAGTAATGGTAACTCCTACAACAACAAGAGTAATTCCTATTCCTGAGCAAAGAAAGACAATGAAGCGGGTAGTTATGGTAACACCTCCAACTACAAGAGTAATTGATATTCCTCAAGTAACTAAAACAGTTACTAGAACAGTAATTATTCCTGAAACTACAAGAGTTGTTTCTATTCCAGAAATAACAAAAACTATGAAGCGTACTGTAATGGTAACACCTCCAACAACTAGAGCTATTGAAATTCCTCAAAGAACTTCAACTATCAAAAAAACAAGATTAGTTGAAGATTCTAAAGTTGTTGAAACTACTGTACCTCCAGTTTCTAAAACAGTAACTAAAGAAGTATTACAAACAAAAGGTGGTTTAACTACTTGGAAAGAAGTTGATTGTAAAATTATTGAGTATAATGATCTTAACATAAACTGGAACTTAGGTTCTGCAACTTTAACTAATGCTGCTAAAGGAGAAATAGATGCTAAATTATTACCAGTATTAGCAGATGGTGTTTCTGTAGAGATTGCAAACTACTTAATTTCAAAAGGAATTAATTCTTCTAGAATTGTTTCTAATGGATACGGTGAGTCTAGATTAACTAACAGATGTTCTGATGGTGTAATTTCAATTACAGTAGTAAATTAATAAATAAAAAAACCTCTAGCAGTAATATATTGCTAGAGGTTTATATTATAATTTGTGAGTTTTTACTTAAACATATCCATGCCAGGAATACTTGGCATACCATCTTTTGCTACAGCAGCTAATTCTGTTTCGTTAATATTTGAAGCTTTTTCAATAGCCTTATTTAGTATTAAAATTAAATAATCTTCTAATTGTTCTTTGTCTTCAAGTAGAGAATCATCAATAGTAACAGCTTTAATGGTTCTGTTAGCTGTTAGAGTTACTTTTAATAAACCATCACTGCTTTGCTCGTCTACTAAAACGGTATTAAGTCTAACCTTAGTTTCTTCTACTTTTTTTCGGGTTTCTTTAAGTTTGCCCATCATTCCTGCTAAATCTCCAAACATAATCTATAATTTTTATTATTAAAGATGCAAATCTATAACATTCAATAGTTAATAACCAATATAATATCTATTCAAAAATCTGATATTTTTACTAGTTTTAGTTTTACTTTTGTTTCATACATGTAAATAATAATAAATAGCACATGCTAAAAACAACAGTATTAGTAAATCCTCCAATTGCAAAAAAAATATCTAAGTCTCTAGAAATACATAATGATGTTAGAGTAGATAATTATTTTTGGATGAATGAAAGAGAAGATAAAGAGGTAATTACGCATCTAAAAGCTGAAAACACTTATGCAAAAGCAGTTTTAAAGCACACAGAAAATTTTCAAAGCGACCTTTTCGAGGAAATGAAAGGTAGAATTAAAGAAGATGATAGCTCTGTTCCCTACAAATTAAATGGATATTGGTACATAACCAAATTTGAAAAAGGTAAAGATTATCCAATCTATACAAGAAAAAAAGAAACATTAGAAGCTCCAGAAATAGTTATTTTTGATTGTAATGAAATGGCCAAAGGTCATGCTTTTTTTAAGTTAGGAGGTATATCTATTAGTCCAGACAATACAATGGCTAGTTTTGCAATAGATACAGTAAGTAGAAGGCAATATGCACTTCAAATTAAAAATTTAAAAACAGGCGAAATTTTTTCAGATAAAATAGAAAACACAACCGGAAGTTCTACTTGGGCGAATGATAATCAAACGTTGTTTTATACCAAGAAAGACGAAGTAACCTTGCGCTCTGATAAAGTTTACAAGCATAAATTAAATTCTTTAGAAGCATTAGATGTATTAGTCTACCATGAAAAAGACGACACTTTTAATTCTTTTGTTTACAAGACAAAATCTAAAAAGTTTATAGTTATTGGTTCTTCTAGTACATTAACTTCTGAATTTAGAATTTTAAATGCAGATACTCCAGATGGTGATTTTAAAGTTTTTCAAGAAAGAGAACGTGAATTAGAATACTCAATAGCACATTATAACAATAGTTTTTATATTGTTACTAATAAAGATGAAGCTACAAATTTTAAGCTTCAAAAAACTCCGGAAAACAATACAGGAAAGGAAAATTGGGTAGACGTATTGCCACATAGGAAAGAGGTTTTATTGGAAGATATTGAAATTTTCGACAGTTACCTTGTAGTTAATGAACGTGAAAACGGACTTAATAAAATTCGAATTATAAGTTGGTCTGGTAAAGAAGATTATTATTTACCATTTAATAGTGAAACCTATACAGCTAGTCTAGGAAACAACTCAGATTTTAAAAGTAATGAATTAAGATACAGTTATAATTCATTAACAACACCAAGCTCTGTTATAGACTATAATTTTAAAACTAAAATTAAAACAATAAAAAAAGAGCAAGAGGTTTTAGGAGAAGGTTTTAATAAAGATAATTACGAGTCTAAACGTATATGGTCAACAGCAAGAGATGGTGTTAAAGTACCAATATCTATAGTTTACAAAAAGGGAATTGTTTTAAACGGAAAAAACCCAGTTTTACAATATGCTTATGGTTCTTATGGTTCAACAATAGACCCATACTTTTCTATAATTCGTTTAAGTCTACTAGATAGAGGTTTTGTATATGCAATTACACATATTAGAGGAGGAGAGTATTTGGGTAGAGCATGGTATGAAAATGGAAAATTATTAACTAAAATGAACACTTTTACAGATTTTATTGATTGTTCTAAGTTTTTAATTAAAGAAAACTATACAGCTCCAGAACATTTATATGCTATGGGAGGAAGTGCAGGAGGACTATTAATGGGAGCAGTAATAAATATAAATCCAGAGCTTTATAATGGCGTAATTGCAACTGTGCCATTTGTAGACGTAGTAACAACAATGCTAGATGATACAATACCATTAACAACTGGAGAGTATGATGAATGGGGAAACCCGAATTTGAAAGAATATTACGATTATATGAAATCGTATTCACCTTATGATAATGTTCAGCCTAAAAATTATCCAAACCTATTAGTTACAACTGGTTTACATGATTCTCAAGTGCAATATTTCGAACCAGCAAAATGGGTTTCAAAACTTAGAGAATTAAAAACAGATTCAAATAAATTATTGTTTCATATTGATATGGAAGCAGGACATGGAGGCGCATCTGGTCGTTTTGAGAGCCTAAAGGAAGTAGCACTAGAATATGCATTTCTATTTGATTTAGAGGGCATTGATAGTTAAAAAAAAATGCTTATTTTTGTAATGTTCTTCTGTTACAACCAACTAAACTAAAGTAACAGATCGCGTATTGTTTATGGCACATAAAAAACAAGTTTTTGATAATGTATTAGACCTAGTTGGTAATACACCAATGATAAAACTAAAAAAAATAACTTCCGGTTTTAAGGGTGATTTTTTAGCAAAAGTTGAAGCTTTTAATCCAGGACATTCTTCAAAAGATAGAATTGCATTATATATTATAGAACAAGCAGAAAAACAAGGTATACTTAAACCTGGTGATACTATTATTGAAACTACTTCTGGTAATACAGGTTTTAGTATAGCAATGGTTAGTGTTATTAAAGGTTACGATTGTATTTTGGCAGTAAGCTCAAAATCTTCTCCAGATAAAATAGGTATGCTAAAGAATATGGGAGCCAAAGTTTACGTTTGTCCAGCAAACGTAAGTGCAGACGATCCTAGATCTTATTACCAAGTAGCAAAACGTTTGCACGATGAAATAAAAGGTTCTGTTTACATCAATCAATATTTTAATCAGTTAAATATAGATGCACATTACGCTTCTACTGGACCAGAAATTTGGAACCAAACAGAAGGAAAGATAACCCATTTAGTAGCATGTAGTGGAACTGGAGGTACTATCTCAGGTATTTCTAAGTTTTTAAAAGAACAAAATCCAGAAATTAAAGTTATTGGTGTAGATGCTTTTGGTTCGGTGCTTAAAAAATATCATGAAACTAAAGAATTCGATGACAAAGAAATTTATCCATATCGTATAGAAGGCTTAGGAAAAAATTTAATACCTACAGCTACAGATTTTGATGCTATAGATAAATTTATAAAAGTTACCGATGAAGAGAGTGCACATACAGCTAGAGAAATTGTAAAAACGGAAGGTTTATTTGTAGGCTACACCTCAGGAGCAGCTATGCAAGCATTAAAACAGTTAGATGCACAAGGTGAATTTAAAGAAACAGATAAGGTAGTTGTTGTTTTTCCTGATCACGGCTCACGTTATATGAGCAAAATTTACAGCGATAAGTGGATGAACGAACAAGGTTTTTTTGATAGTAAAAATCTAGAATCAGTAGAGAGTATTCAATATATTAAGTAACAATGTATTTTCAATATATTTAAAAAACTGATGCCTTATAAAAGGTAACAGTTTTTTTATGTTAATAATACAGTAAAGAAATATTATGCAAAAAACTTAGAATTGCTTAATTTTGTAAATTCTTAACTAACAAAATAACGATGAAAGATTTATTTGCAAAAATATATAAGGATAAAGGACCATTAGGAAAATGGGCAGAGCAGGCAGAAGGTTATTTTGTTTTTCCAAAATTGGAAGGACAAATTTCTAACCGAATGAAGTTTCAAGGGAAAGACGTTATTACATGGAGTATTAACGATTACTTAGGTTTGGCAAATCATCCTGAGGTTCGTAAAGTAGATGCAGAAGCTGCTGCTGAATATGGATCTGCTTACCCAATGGGAGCACGAATGATGTCTGGTCATACAGAAATGCATGAAAAATTACAAAACGAATTAGCAGAATTTGTAAGCAAAGAAGCAGCTTACTTATTAAATTTTGGCTATCAAGGTATCATGTCTACAATTGACGCCTTAGTTGCTAAAGACGATATTATAGTTTATGATGTAGATTCTCACGCTTGTATAATTGATGGTGTGCGTTTACACATGGGGAAACGTTTTACATATAAACATAACGATATAGAGAGTTTAGAAAAAAATCTAGAACGTGCTACTAAAATGGCAAAAACTACTGGTGGAGGAATTCTTGTAATTTCAGAAGGTGTTTTTGGTATGCGTGGAGAACAAGGTCGTTTAAAAGAAATTGTAGCGCTTAAGAAGAAGTTTGATTTTAGATTATTAGTAGATGATGCTCACGGCTTTGGTACTTTAGGTGCCACAGGAGCAGGAGCAGGAGAAGAGCAAGGTGTGCAAGATGATATTGATGTGTATTTTGCAACTTTTGCTAAATCTTTAGCTAGTACAGGCGCTTTTATCGCTGGTGATAAAGAGATAATGGATTATTTAAAATATAATTTACGTTCTCAAATGTTTGCAAAGTCATTGCAAATGACTCTAACAGTAGGTGCATTAAAGCGTTTAGACATGTTACGTACTATGCCAGAGTTAAAGCAAAACTTATGGAAAATTGTCGATGCTTTACAATCTGGTTTAAAAGAAAGAGGATTCGATATTGGTACAACAACAAGTTGTGTAACTCCAGTTTATCTTAATGGTAGTATTCCAGAAGCCATGGCTTTAGTTAGAGATTTACGTGAGAATTACGGCATTTTCTGTTCGATAGTTGTTTACCCTGTAATACCAAAAGGATTAATATTATTACGAATGATTCCTACGGCAACGCATACATTGCAAGATGTTTCTGAAACAT
>NZ_JASJHV010000133.1:0-3291 GCF_037625555.1 Lacinutrix sp. | reverse complement strand
TCATGGTTTATTTACTTGGGGAGATACTTCATATGAATGTTACATAAATAGTTTGGAGGTTATAGAAATGGCTTCAGAATTTATTGAAAATAAAGTAAAAGCAAAAGGGAGTGTTTTTGGAGGACAAAAAATAGAAAGCTTACCAAAGGCAGATCGTATAGAAAAAGCAGCTCAAATTATGCCTTTACTAAGAGGTTTATGTTCTTCTGAAAATAGAATGATAGGACATTTTTCTGATACCGATGTGGTAATGGAATACATTAATAGTAATGATTTAGAACGATTAGCACCTATGGGTACTTCTTGTCCAGATCATTTTTTAAGAACTAAAATTCAGCCATTAGTATTAACTTTAGATAAAAACGAAGATTTATCTGATGCTGATACTATTTTAAAGAAACTGGAACCGGCATTTAAAACCTATAGACAGCAATACGCAGATTACTATAACACTTGTAAAAAAGAGAATAGTCCAGCGATGCGTGATGCTAATCCAGTAATCATTATATATCCGGGTGTTGGAATGTTTAGTTTTGCAAAAAATAAACAAACCACACGTGTAGCGAATGAATTTTACATTAACGCCATTAATGTAATGCGTGGTGCCGAAGCAATTACGCAATACACTTCTTTGCCAAGGCAAGAAGCTTTTGATATTGAATATTGGTTATTAGAAGAAGCAAAATTACAGCGTATGCCTAAAGAACAACCATTGTCTCGAAAAGTAGCTTTTGTCACTGGAGCTGGTGGAGGTATTGGTAAAGCAATTGCTGACAAACTTGCTGCTGAAGGTGCTAATGTAGTACTAACAGACATCAATGAAGAGAGTTTGATAGAAGCTAGTAAAACCTATAAAAGAGATGTGTCCACCTTTGCTGTATGTGATGTTACCAATACCGAATCTATAGCTAATGCTTACAAAAAAGCGTGTGTGGAATTTGGAGGTGTAGATATTATTGTTCATAGTGCAGGCCTTGCAATTTCTAAGCCTTTAGAAGATACGACAGATAAAGATTGGAATATTTTACAGAATATTTTGGTGAAAGGGCAGTTTGATTTGGCAAAACAATCAGCAGCTATAATGCGCAAGCAAGGCTTAGGCGGAAACTATATCTCAATAGCAAGTAAAAATGGATTAGTTGCAGGACCAAACAATGTAGCCTATGGCACAGCAAAAGCGGCACAACAGCACATGGTACGCTTATTGGCTGCTGAACTAGCAAAAGACAAAATAAGAGTCAATACAGTAAACCCAGATGGTGTTATTGTAGGAAGTAAAATATGGGAAGGTGCTTGGGCAGAAGGTAGAGCTAAAGCAAATGGTATTACTGTAGAAGAATTACCAGCTTTTTATGCAAAAAGAAACTTGTTGAATGAGATCATCACACCAGGTGATATTGCAAACGGAGTATTCTCTTTGGTAGGGATCCTAGATAAATCTACAGGAAATATTATAAATGTTGATGGTGGTATGGCTAATGCTTTTGTGAGATAAAAGTATCTTTTCATTGTTTTTGATTAAAATATGTAGAAATTTTATAAGATGGACATTTATAATTCAAATACTTTTGAGTATTTATGTTCTTTTCTAATCTTTAAACCAGAAAAGTATGAGTAATACAGAAAAAATTCCAGTAGTATCAAAGGAAGTTTTAATTCCATTTATAATTATAACTTCATTATTTGCGCTTTGGGGATTTGCTAATGATATTACAAACCCAATGGTAGCAGCATTTGGAACAGTTATGGAAATATCCACAGCAAAAGCTGCTTTAGTACAACTTGCTTTTTATGGAGGATATGCAACAATGGCAATACCTGCAGCTCTATTTGTTAGAAAATTTAGCTATAAAAAAGGTATTTTATTAGGATTAACCTTATATGCTGTTGGAGCATTATTATTTTATCCTGCAGCAAAATTTGAAGTGTTTGGATTCTTTTTAGGGTCTTTATACATTTTAACATTTGGTTTGGCTTTTTTAGAAACTACAGCAAACCCATATATTTTATCAATGGGAGATGAAAGAACAGCTACAAGGCGTTTGAATCTTGCTCAAGCTTTTAACCCTATAGGTTCTTTATTTGGAATGTTTGTAGCGTCTAAATTTATTTTAGTTGCTTTAGATTCTGATAAAAGAAATGAAGCAGGCGAGTTAATTTTTAACACACTTGATGAAGCTCAAAAGGCAATTATTAGAACAAGTGATTTAGCAATAATCAGAAATCCATATGTAATTCTTGGTTTTGTTGTTATTGCAATGCTTATTCTAATTGCTGTGACTAAAATGCCTAAGAGAAATAAATCAGAAAATTACTCAAGTGCATCCTCATCATTTTCTAGATTATTTAAAAATGGAAAGTACAAAGAAGGAGTTTTAGCCCAATTATTTTATGTTGCTGCACAAATAATGTGTTGGACTTTTATCATTCAATATGCAGGTAATTTAGGTATTGCTAAAGCAGATGCTCAAAATTATAATATAGTTGCAATGACTATATTTCTATGTAGCCGATTTATAAGTACATTTTTAATGAAGTATATAAACTCCAAAAAATTACTGATGATTTTTGCACTTTGTGCGATGGTTACCATTTCTGGCGTTATTTTAATTGAAGGTATAACAGGTTTATACTTATTAGTAGCAACATCTGCATTTATGTCTTTAATGTTTCCTACAATTTACGGAATTGCTTTAGATGGTTTACGAGAAGACGATAGAGCTATAGGTGCTGCTGGATTAGTAATGGCAATTGTTGGTGGTGCATTAATGCCTATATTACAAGGATTAATGATAGATATGGAAAAAATAGGCCCATTCTCTGGAGTTAATTTTTCTTTTATTCTTCCTTTTATTTGTTTCTGCTTTATTGCAATGTATGGGTATAGAACATTTAAAGTACATAAATAATAGTACATTTTATGAAAAGACATTGTTTCGCATTAGATCTAATTAATGATCACGAACTAATTTCTGAATATAAAAAATACCATAAACAAATATGGCCTGAGATTACTAAAAGTATTCAATTTTCGGGTATTGAAAACTTAGAAATCTACTTAACAGGTAATAGATTGTTTATGATTATGGAAGTAAACGAAACTTTTTCTTTTGAGAAAAAAACAGCAATGGATTTAGCAAACTTAAAAGTGCAAGAATGGGAAAGTTTAATTTGGAAATACCAACAAAAATTGCCTTTTACAAAGGAAGGTGAAAAAAGGATATTAATGGATACTATTTATCAGTTATAAAAAAATAAAAAATATGGAATTAACAATCAATCCAAAATACC
>NZ_JASJHV010000132.1:0-11521 GCF_037625555.1 Lacinutrix sp. | reverse complement strand
TTACCTACAATACAATCGTGCGCAACATGGCAATACGCCATTATTAAACAATTGTCACCAATAACAGTTTTCATTCTATCTGTTGTACCTCTATTAATAGTAACACATTCTCTTATGGTAACATTATCGCCAATAATGGTTAAAGTATCCTCATCGTCGTACTTTAAGTCTTGTGGGACTGCTGAAATTACAGAACCTGGGAAAATACTGCAGTTTTTACCTATTCTAGCACCTTCCATAATAGTTACATTACTCCCAATCCATGTGCCTTCACCAATGGTAACATTATTATAGATTGTAGTAAAAGGCTCTATAACTACATTTTTAGCTATTTTAGCTCCAGGATGTACGTATGCTAATGGTTGGTTCATTTTTGTAAAACTATTTTAATTTATAAAAATGTATTTGCGATTTAAACTTTACATTAATTATAAAACTAAAGTGATCGCTCATTTCGTAAAATTATTATTTTATTTTTGATATTTGCGCCATTAGTTCTGCTTCTGCGCATAATTTTCCGTTTGCATATGCGTAACCTTGCATATGACATATTCCACGTCTTATTGGTGTTATTAAAGAACACTTAAAAATTAATGTGTCTCCTGGAACTACCTTTTGCTTAAATTTAACTTTGTCCATTTTCATAAAAAATGTTAGATAGTTTTCTGGATCTGGCACTGTGCTTAAAACTAAAATACCACCTGTTTGAGCCATTGCCTCTACTATAAGAACGCCTGGCATTACAGGTGCTCCAGGAAAATGCCCTTTAAAGAACTCTTCGTTCATGGTTACATTTTTCATTCCAATAACTTTATTCTCCGTTAGCTCAAAAACTTTATCAATTAATAAAAATGGCTGCCTATGTGGTAGCATATCCATTATTTGATTAACGTCCATTAATGGTGGCTGATTTAAATCTACCTCTGGAACATTATTACGTCTTTCGTTTTTAATAAGCTTAGACATTTTTTTTGCAAACTGAGTGTTTACAAAGTGTCCTGGCTTATTCGCTATTACTTTTCCTATTATTCTTGTTCCTATTAACGCTAAATCACCAATTACATCCAGTAGTTTGTGTCTTGCAGCTTCATTAGGATGATGTAAGGTTAAATTATCTAGAATACCATTAGGATTTACAGCTATATTTTTTTTATTAAAAGCAATTTGTAACTTTTGCATTGTTTCTGGAGACAGTTCTTTATCAACATAAACTATTGCGTTATTTAAATCTCCTCCTTTTATTAAACCATGTTCTAAAAGTGATTCTAATTCATGTAAAAAACTAAAAGTTCGAGAATCTGAAATGTCTTTTTTAAAATCTGACAAACGGTTTAAAGTTGCATTTTGAGTACCTAACACTTTAGTTCCAAAATCTACCATTGTAGTGACCTGGTACTCTTTAGCTGGCATAACTAATATCTCGCTACCAGTTTCTTCGTCTGTGTAAGAAATAACATCTTTTACAACATATTCTTCTCTATAGGCATCTAACTCTACTACTCCTGCCTTCTCTATTGCTTCTACATAGAATTTTGAAGAGCCATCCATAATTGGTGGTTCTGAATTATCTAATTCTATAATTGCATTATCGATATCTAAACCAGTAAAAGCAGCTAAAACATGTTCACATGTTTGTATTGTTACTCCATTTTTCTCTAAACAAGTGCCACGTTGTGTATTAGTTACGTAGTTTGCATCTGCTTCTATAACTGGACAACCCTCTAAGTCTATTCTCTTAAAAGAAAATCCGGAATTAGCTGGAGCAGGTTTAAATGTTAGCGTAACGTCTTTTCCTGTGTGTAATCCTACACCAGTTAAAGACACATCTTTTTCTATAGTTTTTTGCTTAATTTCTGAATTAACTATTGCCATTTACTTTTTTTTCTAATTCATTTATTGTCTGGACAAGTGTTGGTAAATTTTTAAAATGCACATATGATTTTACATAATTACCATAATCTATAGCTGGCGATCCATATAATTTTTCGCCATCTTTAACACGATGTCCTATTCCTGTTTGTGCTTGCACTCTAACATCATTACCAATAGTTAGATGTCCAGCAATTCCTACTTGTCCACCTATTAAACAACGCTTTCCAATTTTTGTAGAACCAGCAATACCTGTCTGTGCTGCTATTACTGTGTTTTCCTCTATTTCCACATTATGTGCAACTTGAATTTGGTTGTCTAGCTTTACACCTTTTCTTATTAGTGTAGATCCTAATGTTGCTCTATCTATTGTCGTTGCAGAACCAATATCTACATTATCTTCTATAACAACATTTCCAGTTTGTGGTATTTTTTGAAATTCTCCATTTTCATCTGGAGCAAATCCAAAACCATCAGCACCAATAATTGCTCCACTATTTATAATACAATTGTTACCTATTTGAGTTTCAGAATAAATTTTTCCTCCAGAAAAAATGGTTGTATTATCTCCTATTGTTACATTATCGCCAATGTATGCATGTGGATAAATTTTAACATTATCACCTAATTTTACATTTTCTCCTAAATATGAAAATGCACCTAAGTAAACATTTTCTCCATATGAAGCAGTTTCAGACGTAAAGCTAGGTTGTTCAATTCCTACTTTATTATTTTTTACTTGATTGTAATATTCAAGCAGTTTTGAGAACGATTTGTAAGCATCATCAACTTTGATTAAAGTTGCTGTAATTTCGTGCTCTGGCTCGAAATCTTTATTTACAATAGCAATAGTTGCTTTTGTAGTATATATATAGGGTATATATTTAGGATTAGCCAAAAAGGTTAATGCTCCTTCTACTCCTTCTTCTATTTTCGATAATTTAGAAACTTCTGCTTGAGGATTCCCTTCCACTTCGCCTTCTAAAATACCAGCTATTTGTTCTGCTGTAAATTTCATCTCTTGCAAAAATAGAAAAAATGTATCATATATTGTTGGTTGTTTAAAAGTTGTTTGGCACTACTAGTCTTAAAAACGGCTTAGCTAAAGTATAACATCCCATTTGAGGTTTTTAAAGATTTCTATAATTAAACATAAAATTTAACAAAAGAACAAGAATTAAGCTTTAGGGTAGCATTTGTAATATTTAGTTATAGGTTTTGCTAAAGCTTTTAGGTTTAACTGGTCACTGGCTTTAACTATATCTTCAGTCTTTCCGTTTTTGTGCAAAATAGTAATACCTTGCTTCTTTCTTGTATAGGCTTGATTAGAAATCTCTCCTGTAAAAACAAAATAATCTGCTTCTGCATCAGAGATTG
Source organism: Lacinutrix sp. (assembly GCF_037625555.1). Classification (GTDB taxonomy): domain Bacteria; phylum Bacteroidota; class Bacteroidia; order Flavobacteriales; family Flavobacteriaceae; genus Lacinutrix. The sequence continues at coordinate 8,275 of NZ_JASJHV010000132.1, read as the reverse complement.
AATACTTATTCATTAATTCTTTTTTATGCTGAATTAATATAGAAGGTTTTATAGGTTTTTTCTTTATTTTAACTTTTAATAAATCTCTATTTATAATCATCTCACAAAGATTTTTTAGTATAAAATCGTCATGATATTGCCATTCTTTCATTGCCGAAACAATATCGTAATCATCTAATTTTGCAAACGTTTCTAAACTTTCAGTATTAAAGAGGTCTAGTGTTATTTCTTCATTTAAAAAATATTGAAGCGCTTTGCTTGCTGGTAATTGCTCACCTTTCTTTGTTAATTCCTTAGCACGTTTTAGCACTCTAATTAACAATTGTTCTGCTGTTAAGCTTGTTTTGTGTAAATAAACTTGCCAGTACATTAAGCGTCTAGCAACTAAAAATTTTTCAATACTATAAATACCTTTGTCTTCTACTACTAATTTTTCGTCTTTTACATTTAGCATTGTTATTAAGCGTTCGCTATTTATATTTCCTTCTGCAACTCCTGTATAGAAACTATCACGCTTTAAATAGTCTGCTCTATCCATATCTATTTGACTAGAGATAAGCTCGCACATGAACTGACGAGGATATTCGCCTTTAAAAATTTGAATAGCCAACGTTAAATCATTGTTAAATTCTGCATTGAGTTTTTCCATAAAAAGCAAAGAAATTTGCTCATGAGAGACACCATTTACAATACTATGCTCCATTGCATGAGAGAATGGTCCATGTCCAATATCGTGCAATAAAATAGCAATATATAATGCATTTTTTTCGTTATCACTAATTTCAACACCCTTAAAACGAAGCACTTGTACTGCTTTTTGCATTAAATGCATACAACCAATAGCATGGTGAAAACGTGTGTGATGTGCACCTGGATAAACCAAATAACTCATTCCCATTTGGGTGATGCGACGTAGCCTTTGGAAATACCGATGTTCTATTAAATCGAAAATTAACGAATTAGGGATTGTAATAAATCCGTAAATTGGGTCGTTTAATATTTTAAGTTTGTTACTTTTTTGCAAACTGATAATTTTTTCACTGATTAAGATAAACAAATATACATGGATAAAATAAAAATACTTTGGGTTGACGATGAAATCGATTTACTAAAACCACATATTATCTTTTTAGAGCAAAAAAACTATGCAGTTACTAAGTGTAATAGCGGTACCGAAGCTTTAGAAATTTTAGAAGACGAAAAATTTGACATTGTATTTTTAGACGAAAACATGCCTGGATTAACAGGTTTAGAGACTCTTAATGAAATTAAAGAAAAACAAGACACACTTCCTGTGGTAATGATTACCAAAAGTGAGGAAGAATATATAATGGAAGAAGCAATAGGTAATAAAATTGCAGATTACCTTATAAAACCTGTAAATCCTAATCAGATTTTATTGAGTTTGAAAAAGAACTTAGATCATTCGCGTCTAGTTTCAGAAAAAACAACTTCTAATTACCAACAAGAATTTAGAAAAATAGCTATGGATATGGCTATGGTAAATAGTTACGAAGAATGGGTTGCACTATACCAGAAACTAATTTACTGGGAAATGCAATTAGAAGATATTGAAGATTCTGGAATGTTCGAAATATTAGAATCTCAGAAAAACGAAGCTAATATTCAGTTTGGGAAGTTTATTGATAAAAATTATCCTTCATGGTTTGAGCCCAATTTAGATGCTCCTACTCTTTCTTATAACCTATTTAAAGATAAAGTTGTACCAGAATTAAGTAAAGAACAACCCACACTTTTAGTAGTAGTAGACAACTTACGATACGACCAATGGAAAGCATTCGAGCCTTTTGTAACTAATCACTACAAAAAGAAAACTGAAACTGCTTTTTTTAGTATTCTACCTACCGCAACACAATATGCAAGAAACGCTATTTTTTCAGGTTTAATGCCTAGTGACATGGAAAAAATGCATCCTGAATACTGGAAAAACGATACAGATGAAGGTGGTAAAAACATGCATGAAAACGATTTTTTAATAGCACAACTGAGGCGTTTAGGCCTATCCCATTTAAAGCACAAATATTATAAAATAACTAATTTAAAAAACGGAAAAAAACTCGCAGAAAACTTTAAAGGCACTAAAGACAACGACTTAACAGTTGTGGTTTACAACTTTGTAGATATGTTGTCGCATTCTAAAACAGAAATGGATGTTGTAAAAGAATTAGCATCTAATGACAAAGCTTATCGCTCTTTAACACAAAGTTGGTTTAAAAACTCTCCTTTGTTAGAGATGATTCAACAAGCACAACAAATGGGATTTAAATTAATATTAACCACAGATCATGGTACTATTAATGTTAAAAACCCTTCTAAAGTAATTGGAGATCGTGATACAAGCTTAAATCTTAGATACAAAACAGGCCGTAGTTTAAGCTATGAAAACAAAGATGTGTTGGCTGCTAAAGACCCAAAAACCATACATTTACCTTCTTTATCAATGAACAGTTCTTTTATTTTTGCTAAAAGTGATTTGTTTTTTGCTTATCCAAACAACTACAATCATTATGTAAGTTATTACAGAAACACCTACCAACATGGAGGAGTCTCTTTAGAAGAAATGATAATTCCTTTTGTTGTTTTAAATCCTAAGTAATATTTTTTTAAAATTTGTTTTTTAACTTTGCATCATGTTAGAAATTAATTATAAATTAAATGATTTAGACCAGGTTGCTAAACAAATATTAGAACATGCTACCTCTAAAAAATTTATATTTAAGGCAGAAATGGGAACTGGAAAAACCACTCTTATAAAAGCCTTAGTTAAGGCTTTAGGTTGTAATGATACTGTAAGCAGCCCCACCTTTTCGCTTGTAAATGAGTATCAAGCTAAAAATAAAACAATTTTTCATTTTGATTTATATAGAATAGAAAATGAAACGGAACTTTATGATTTTGGTATTGAAGATTATTTAAATGTAGATGTGTATTTATTTATTGAATGGCCTGAATTGTTAGAAGATTTAGTGTCAGATTATCACAAAATAACAATAAAACAAAAAGGTGATTTTACAAGAACACTGAAAATGACTTCAATTTAATTTTTTTCATCATTCAAGATTAATCAATAACATACTTGTAAACTTACTATTTATTCGTAATTTAATTCACTGTAAAAAACGAATAACAAAACATGGCAAAATCCATTACTCCATTTTCTAAAGCACAACTACTACCACAAGAAGAAACTTTAGAGATTTTAAAAAGCAAAAGCTCATTATTTATTGGTATTCCCAAGGAAACAGCATTTCAAGAAAAGCGTGTTTGTTTAACACCAGATGCAGTTTCTGCAATTGTAAATAATGGACATCGTGTCCTTATAGAGTCTGGAGCAGGAAAAGGATCTAAGTTTAGCGATAAAGATTATAGTGAAAATGGCGCTGAAATAACTAGCGATGTGGCAAAAGTCTACAGCTGCCCAATGATTTTAAAAGTAGAACCACCTACTCTTGAAGAATTAAAGTTAATTAATCCACAAACTATACTCATTTCCGCATTACAACTAAAAACACAATCTAAAAAATATTTCGAAACTCTAGCAAGCAAACGCATAACCGCTTTAGCTTTTGAATTCATTCGTGATGATGATGGAGCCTACCCAGCTGTTCGTGCTTTAAGCGAAATTGCAGGTACAGCATCTGTTTTAATCGCTTCAGAGTTATTAAGTAATTCTAGTAATGGTAATGGCTTAATGTTTGGAAACATTAGTGGTGTTCCACCAATAGAAGTAGTTATTCTTGGAGCAGGAACTGTTGGTGAATTTGCTGCTAGAAGCGCTATTGGTTTAGGAGCAAATGTTAAAATATTTGACAATTCAATTACAAAGCTTCGTTGTGTACAAGCCAACTTAGGAAGAACACTTTACACCTCGACCATTCAACCAAAATACCTAAACAAAGCCTTAAAGCGTTGCGACGTAGTTATTGGCGCTGTTCGAGGTAGAGATCGTTCTCCTGTAATTGTTACAGAAGCAATGGTAGAGCAAATGAAAGAAGGCTCTGTAATTATAGATGTTAGTATAGATATGGGAGGTTGTTTTGAAACTAGTGATGTTACCACACACAAACATCCTGTATTTGAGAAACATGGTGTAATACATTATTGTGTACCTAATATACCTGCTCGTTATTCTCGTACTGCTTCAGCATCTATTAGTAATATTTTTACGCCTTATTTACTTAAAATAGCAGAAGATGGTGGGCTAGAAGACTCTTTACGTATGGATCGTGGTCTTAAGAACGGTCTTTATTTTTATCATGGCATTTTAACTAATCGTGCTGTTGGTGAGTGGTTTAACATGAGCTATAACGATATTAATTTGCTTATTTTTTAAACAATTAAATTTGCTTTTAAAATGCTACTTTAAACCGGTTATATTTCCGAATTTTGCTAAAACAAATACATTCTGAAATCTATTCAGAATAAATAAAAAAACATTTTAAATGAGCTTGCTTAAAAGATTTGGTTATTATTTTGGTGGTTTTGCTATTGGACTAGTCTTATTAGCCTTTTTTTTAAATGGAAAAAAAGCATCTTGCGATTATGGTCCAGACGCAAGAGTCTTAAAAAACATTAGAACAAAAACATTAGAATACTCTACAAATGCGACTGTATTTATGACTTCTAAAGGCATTGATACAACTAAAATAAACTACATACTTTACAAAGGTGATATTAATTTTTCTAAAAGCGATACTAGAAAAAAACCTTGTGGTGTTTATTTTGTAGAAGGAGAAATAGACGGTAAAGATGCTGTACTAACAGTAGAAAACTGCGAGAAAACAACGACAATTGAAAAAATCGAATTTACTGATTAAATCATTTTATAAAAGAATAAAAGCTACTTATGCTTTTCTTCTTTTCATCTCTTTATTTATAAGTGACAACTCACGACCTGTCTGTCCTTCAACACTAGTATTTTCTTCTGCACGACGAATAAGGTAAGGTATTACTTCTTTTATAGGTCCAAAAGGAATTAATTTAGCAGTGTTATACCCTTTTTTAGCTAAATTAAAACTAATATGATCACTCATACCATACAATTGCCCAAACCAAACCGTATTATTATTACGTTCCATTTTTTTTTGTTCCATTAGCTCCATAGCTAGATAAGAGCTAGGTTCGTTATGTGTACCTACAAATACAGAAAAATCTTTAGAATTATCTAATATATAACCTAAAGCAGTATTAAACGTTAAATCTGTATCTTCTTTGGAAGCACAAATTGGAGATGGATATCCTTTAGCTTCAGCACGCTCACGTTCTTTTTCCATGTAAGCACCACGAACAATTTTTAAACCAATTAAATAACTTTTACCTTTTGCGCGATTGTGTAAATTTTTCATATAATCTACACGATCCCATCGATAACATTGCAATGTATTATAGACAGTTAAGCGTTCTGTATTGTAACGCTCCATCATTAACTCTACTAAATCATCTGCAGCATCTTGCATCCAGCTTTCTTCTGCATCAATTAACACGCGTAATTTAGCATTATAGGTTGCTTTACAAATTGCATCAAAGCGCGCTACAATTCTATTCCATTCTTCTTGTTCGTTTGAAGTTAATTCTGCTTTTTTGGATACTTTCTGAAATAAACCAAATCGACCTAATGCTGTAGGTTTCATTGCTACAATATGAATTTCGTCGTGCTCGCTTGCAAACTTTACTAACTCCACCTTCTTTTTTGCAGCAGCATCAAAATCTGCTTCACTTTCTTTTCCTTCAACAGAAAAATCCATGATTGAAGACACTCCTTTTTTATTTAATTTATAGATAACAGGCAAACATTCTTGCTTTGTTTCGCCACCACAAAACTGACTAAAAATAGTGTTTTTTATTAATCCTTTTACAGGTAAACCTAACTTTAAAGACACTAAAGCAACTTTAGAACCAACACTTACCAATGTTGGACTTGCCATGATTTTAAATAAAAAATGTGCTTTTTGTAATTCTGTTTTAGATTTTAAAGCAAAAGCAATCTCTGTATTATTAAAATTTTTTTCAGTACTCATAGAAAGCGAATATATTTAAGCAAATATAAATTAACTAAGTTATATTTCTCCAAAAACGCCTTACTTTTACATCATAATAATTTACTTTTTAATGAAATCAATAACAACACAAGATTGTACTATTCATTTTAATAACTCACGCTATAAATATGTGAATGATCATTTAAAAACTTCAAATTACTCGAAAGTTTTTATTCTATGCGACACAAATACTAATATTGATTGTGTGCCCTTTTTTCTAGCAAATATTGATGCAGATATCGCTTACGATATTTTAGAAATCGATCCTGGAGAAGAATCAAAGAACTTAGATATTTGTTTAGGACTTTGGGAAGCCCTATCTGAATATGGAGCAGATAGAAAAAGTGTTATTATTAATATTGGTGGTGGAGTTGTTACAGATTTGGGAGGTTTTGTAGCATCTACTTTTAAGCGAGGAATAGACTTTATAAACATACCAACCTCTCTATTAGCAATGGTTGATGCCTCTATAGGAGGAAAAACTGGAATAGATTTAGGACATTTAAAAAACCAAATTGGTGTAATAAACACTCCTGAATTAATTGTTGTCGATTCTGCCTTTTTAGGCACTTTACCTCAGTTAGAGATGCGCTCTGGCTTAGCAGAAATGCTTAAACATGGTTTGATTTTTGATGAAAATTATTGGAATAAAATTCAAGATTTATCTAAATCTACAATTGAAGATTTAGATGAATTAATTTATGAGTCTATTATTATTAAAAAAACTATTGTTGAGCAGGATCCAAAAGAGCAAGGACTACGTAAAACCTTAAATTACGGTCACACTTTAGGTCACGCCATAGAATCTTATTTTATGGAGCATGACAACAAAGAGCGTTTGTTGCATGGAGAAGCTGTTGCTATTGGTGTTATTTTAGCCAACTACCTTTCTGTTAAATATTGTGGTTTTTCTGAAGAAAAAAATACAAGCATTAAGCATGTAATTAAGGCTATTTATGGTCATGTAGAAATAAATGAAGTGGACTACGCTCCTATTATCGATCTTTTAAAATACGACAAGAAAAACGAGAATGGAAATGTAAATTTTGTATTATTAGAAGCTATTGGGAAACCTAAAACAGATTGTATTGTAGAAAATGAATCTATAGTTGAAGCTTTTAAATATTATGCTATTTAAATTTTAGGTTATATTATTTTTAATTAATTCAGCATTTTTTATGATTTCAAGTGCTTTTTTAGTTTCAACATTTCCATTATTTAAAGAACCTGGAAGCATTATAAGTCGGCTTTTAGTCTTTCCGTTATTCTGTTTAAAATTTACTATAAAATAACTTCTAGTTAATAATTTTTTAGCTGGCTTAAATTCGACTGCAATTATCTTACTAAAATCTATTACTGATGCTGCACTTAAATTGAGACTGGTTATAATGTTATACACAAGAAAAATAGCAATTCCAAAATACACTCCAAATAAAACCCAGTGGTTATTATTAATCTTGCTGAATGCCATATAAAACAAAAATACTGCTAATACTCCACGAAAAGCAAGTAAACCATAAATACCTTCTCCGCTTTTTAACTTTGCTAAATCACCAATAAAACCTTTTCTATATAACACAATTTTATCTTGTAAAACATGACAATATCCAGTTTTCGTTTTAAAACTATTTTTAGTGCTCACAAATTACAAATAACGTTCTTTTATTATCTCGCAATGGTGTTTTTCATGTCCTGCAATTAAAAAACCTAGTGCTCTAACTGATACTTCTCCACTTCCAGCAACTCCAACGCTTCTTGATGCATCTGCACCAAAAGTGTTATAAAGTGCAATTGTAGATTGCCTTACTAAAGTATACTCCTCTAACAAATCTTCAAGTGTTCTAGTATTAGCATAGCTTTCTTTAGCATAATCGTTTTCATCAAAACCAGCAACTGCTGTTTTGTCTTTTCTTGCAAAACGCATAGCTCTGTATGCAAAAACACGCTCTGAGTCTATTAAATGACTAATAATTTCTTTAACCGTCCATTTATTAGCTTCGTAACTATATTCTAGCTTATCCTCAGGTATGCTTTTAAAAAAACTAATTACGTTTTTTAATCCATCTTCTAATCCATCTACAAGAATTAATTCGCCAATTCTATCAATATAAGTCTGAAAATAAGGTAAAAACTCTCCTTTTTCTAAGTCTGTAACTTTCATAATTAATATTTTACTCTAAAATTTATTGATCTATTTATACTTCACAAAAAAGTCC
>NZ_JASJHV010000131.1:0-12615 GCF_037625555.1 Lacinutrix sp. | reverse complement strand
GGAGGTCTTAAAGGTATCATACCAATCCATGAAACCTAAAGTATAACAGGTTTGACTATAGCATGTTAAAAACAAAATTAATGCTAGAAATAAATCAGATGGATTTCTTTTTTTTAAATATCTAGTGAACAAGAGTACAACAAATATTAATCCTTGAAAAACAAGAATTAATAGAGGCAAACTCCAACGATTAAAATCTGGAAACACGTATTACTAATTTAGAAATCTAAAATAGTACTATTATCTTAGTTTAGGAAAGTCGATAGGACTCATTTCGTGCATTACCGCATAAATGGCTTCATAAATATCTTCTGCAGATGGTTTAGAGAAATAATCTCCATCTGTTCCATAAGCAGGTCTATGTTCTTTTGCTGTAACCGTTTGTGGTGCGCTATCTAGATGTTTATAACCGTTTTGTTTGTTTAGTATTTGGTCTAGCAAATATGCTGAAGCTCCACCAGGAACATCTTCATCAATAATCATTAAACGATTTGTCTTTTCTAAACTCTTTACAACATCATGATTTAAGTCAAATGGCAATAAAGATTGTGCATCTATTACTTCAACATCAATACCAACTTGTAGTAATTCCTTGGCTAAGTCTTGTACAATTCTTAAAGTAGAACCATAAGATAATAATGTAATGTCTTTACCTTCTTTTACTGTTTCTACAACACCAATAGGTGTTTTAAATGCTCCAAAATTTGTTGGTTTTGGTTCTTTTAAACGGTAGCCATTTAAGCATTCTACAACTAAAGCAGGTTCATCGCTTTCTAATAAAGTATTGTAAAAACCAGCTGCTTTAGTCATGTTTCTTGGTACCAAAACATGAATACCACGAATTAAGTTTAAAACGCCACCCATTTGAGAACCAGAGTGCCAAATACCTTCTAATCTATGTCCACGTGTACGAACAATTAGTGGTGCTTTTTGGCGACCTTTTGTTCTGTAGTGTAAAGTAGCAAGGTCATCGCTCATTATTTGAAGCGCATACATAATATAATCTAGATACTGAATTTCTGCAATGGGTTTTAAACCTCGCATTGCCATACCAATACCTTGACCAATAATTGTTGCTTCACGAATTCCAGCATCTGCAACACGTAACTCACCATACTTTTCTTGTAATCCTTCTAAGCCTTGATTTACATCTCCAATATTACCAGCATCTTCACCAAAAATTAAAGCTTCAGGATATTTATTAAAGATAACATCAAAATTATCTCTTAAAATAACTCTTCCATCTACTTCTTCGTTATCTGAACTATAAGTTGGAAGTACTTCTTCTACATTTTTAGTAGCATTTTCTGTTTCGTTATTTAAGTGCGAACTGTATTTTGGTTGTACAACGCTAAAATAAGTGTTAATCCATTGTAATAATTTTGATTTAACTGAAGAGTCTTCAGAAACAACATATCTTAAAACACGTCTAGCAGCAGAAACTACATCTTTACGAGCAGGTTCTAAAATAGCTAACATGTCGTTATTTATTTTCTCAATAAATACTTTATTAGCGCTTGTGTTTGCTACTTCAGCAATTATTGCAGCAGCCTCCATACGTTCTTCTAGAATAGGATTTAAATACGCATTCCAAGCTGCTTTTTTACCTTCTCGTACAGCTTTTTTAATGTCTTTTTCTAGTGTAATTAATTCTTGGTCTGTAGAAATCCCAGTTTCCAACATCCATTCACGTAATTTTACATTACAGTCTGTTTTTGCTTCCCATTCTAAACGCTCTTTGTTTTTGTAACGTTCATGAGAACCAGAAGTAGAGTGACCTTGTGGTTGTGTTAATTCGTTTACATGAACTAAAACAGGTACATGTTCTGTTCTTGCAATTTTTGCAGCTTCTTGATAGGTTTTCATAAGCGCTACATAATCCCAACCTTTTACACGAAGAATTTCGTAGCCTTTAGTTTCATCATCACGTTGAAAACCACTTAAAATTTCAGAAATGTTTTCTTTTGTTGTTTGGTGTCTTGCGTGAACAGAAATTCCATACTCATCATCCCAAACACTAATTACCATTGGTACTTGTAATACACCTGCAGCATTTATAGTCTCGAAAAATAAACCTTCACTTGTACTTGCATTTCCAATAGTTCCCCAAGCAATTTCATTTCCTTTGTTGGAAAAGTTTGTAGTATCTATTCCGTTTACATTTCTGTATATTTTAGATGCTTGAGCTAAGCCTAATAATCTTGGCATTTGGCCTGCTGTTGGCGAAATATCTGAGCTTGAATTTTTTTGTTTTGTTAAATTGTTCCAATTTCCTTTTTCATCTAAACTGAAAGTAGAGAAGTGTCCACCCATTTGGCGACCACCAGACATTGGCTCTAATTTTATATCTGTATTTGCATATAAACCAGCAAAAAATGTTTCTATGTTTAGTTCTCCTATAGCCATCATGAACGTTTGATCTCTGTAGTAACCAGACCTAAAGTCTCCATTTGCAAAGGCTTTTGCCCAAGCTAATTGTGGTACTTCTTTTCCATCACCAAAAATTCCAAATTTTGCTTTTCCAGTAAGTACTTCTCGACGACCAAGTAAACTACATTCTCGACTAGTAACAGCTACCTTGTAATCTTCTAGAACTTGTGCTTTAAAATCGTTAAAAGATAACTCTTTCTTTAAGTCTGGATTATTGCTCATGATTTTTAAATTTTGAAAAACAAATTTAAATAATAAAACTGATTTTAGCAATACGAAACTATCTTAAAAAAATGCAAATTATTTAATAATATGACAATATAAATAAGAATAATTTATAATTCTATAATAAAATAAAAATCTATTGAGGATTACTCAAATTTTTAATACCATCTTCTTGTAAATAATGAGAGTAATGTTTTAGGAGATAGAGTCACAATAAAACGAATACTTTGATCGTAATTTGGTTGTGCAATTTCCCATCCTAAGTTAGAGTAAACTGGAAGGTATAATTCGAAATAATCTTCTACTAAATTTAAGCGTATACCAGCATCGTATACAAATATTGGATTAGTATTATGGTTTTTAACTAAACCTAAATCTCCATAAGCCATAATGTAACGCCAAATGGTAGTACTTGTATTTGCGTTTGTTATCCATTGATTTGCAAAAGCTGGTTCGAGTTGAGATTTAAAACCTCCTTCTGAAACTACTAATTGTTGACTTAACAATCCTGCTTCTTCAGAGCGACCAAGATAATCGTAATCGAATAAATAATCTGTAGGCCTATCTAATGCAAAACTAAAGAAGTTTGTAGTTTCATATGTTTTGTTGTATAAAAACGTTCCTGCGAATAATCGTAAATTGTATTGTCTATTACCTTCTGTTAGTTTTCTAAACTCTGCAGTTGCTGATAATTTACCAAAGTTTCTGGACAATTGTAAATCTGTATTCCAAGAACTAAAGTTTTTTAAATTTGGGTCACTTTCTCCATATTTAACGTTAAAAACACTGTATTTAGGTTCTCCGTCTGTTTCAAATTCACCAGTTAAATCTACCTCTCTATCAATATTTACATATCTAAAGTTTAAATAACTTCTTCTGTTGTCTCTTAAATTGTCTGGATCTCTAAATCTAAAATTTACATAAGGTGTGTATGATGTATAAGATAGGTTAGGAGCATAGTTGTAATATTCACCACCAATACCATATTTAGTATAATAATTTCTAGAATTTTCTCTACGATCTGCATAACTTACTAATGCACTTCCTACTAACTGTTTACTTTTTATGGCATATTTAGGGCTAATGCGATATAAAAAATTTTTAGTTAAAAGTGTTTTGTTATATAGTTTTAGTCCTGGTGAAAAGCCATCGTAAAAGTTATAGGCAAATTCTGGCATAAAAAAGACTTGGCTATAGTTTGGGTCTTCTATATCCTTGAATAATCTAAATTGAAGCGGCTTGTTATTAGCTAAAAAACCACCTAATGATTTCCAGTTGTTCCTTAAATTCATTTCTGGAATTGTAGTATCGAAATTAAGCGCTAGTTTATCTGCTTGATTGTTAGTAATTGTAACTGTTTTATAACCTTTAAATCCTTCTATCCATTGTTTAGACAAAATGCTATCATCTTTAATTGTAAATAAAGATATTGGCATTAAATGGTCTTTTTTATTTTTAATGGTAATGGTTAATGAGTCTTCGCTTTTTTCAACCCTTTTAATTTTAAAGTCAATTTTCATACTGCTACCTAAATAATCTTCAAAAAACCAATCTATATTTTTTGTCGTCTTTTCTTTAATGTAGCTTTCAAAGGCTTTAGAAGTAGTTGTTTGTAACTTGTTTTCATTTAGAAATTGAGTTAGCATAACATCCATTGCATTTTTCTCCATATATTGGTCTAAATAATTTAAACCTACTCCAGCTTTATATTTGTTAGCAATATTTTTATTAAATTTAAGAAGCGAATCTTTAGGCATATCTAATGGCTGATCTATATTAGAACGTGCCATATGCATATATAAGAAATTGTATTGATCGTTAAACTTTAAGTCTGCTGCGTGAAATGCTCTAAATCCCCAAATGTTAGCAAGATTTCCTAGAATTTTCATGTCTGGATAATTTTCTTCTACGTATTTCATTAAATAATACGTTTGTATACCATCTATTATCCATTGGTCTTCTCTAGGGTTTATTAGTAAAGTGTTTTCAAGATAGTTGTGTAAAGTTGTTTTTAGTATTTTTAGTTCATATTGAAAAGTGTCTGAAAACGGACGCACAAAATCTGGTAATAAGTTTAAACCGTAGATTGGGTTCTTTTTGTAATCTATTTTAGAGAGTAATACTTTTTTATGTGGATAATCTCCAAGATTCTCTGTTATAAAACCAGCAATTTTGTCTGTAATGACAGCAACTTCAGAAGGTTTTAGATTTTCTTCATCTATGTTAGATTCTAAAGTAAAATAATCTGTTTCTACAGTTTTGTAAGTGTCTCTTTTGTTTAGAAACAATTTAGAGTTAATACGATTATTTCCTTTAAATTGTGATAATTTAGTTCCGTTTCCATTTACCTGTTCGGTATAAATCTCATCTAATTCACTTATTAAATTATAATTATTTGGATAGTTAACTTTTAAATTAATATCTGCTATAGGAACATAGGCATCATCTAAATTTTTATTGCTAAAATAGTGCCATTCACCATTAAAATAGGCAGGAGTAATATACCAATATCTTAAATTATAATCGCCTTCGTTAGTTAAACCATAGCTTGTAAACTTATCGTTAGCGACTCTAATAATATAATTAAGTTTAAGCGTGTAACTTTCATTTGGCTGTATTTTTTGTCTTAATGCAACTTTAATTATATCTGGGTTGTTTTTTACTCTTGTATAGTTTGTTTCTGTATCGTTTTCTTTAATAGAATTAATTATGGTAAAACCACGATCTTCCTCTTTAGCAAAGTGAAAAGTGTTTTTAAATTCATCTGCAAATCGCTCTGCCAATGGTGTATCTTTTGCAGAGTAACTATGGCTCCAGTCTGTTAAATAAATAATATCTAAAGCAACATTAGAGGTGTTTAAGTATTCTATTGTTTGCTCTATACTAATGCTTTTGTTTTCTACATCGAAAATAGCATTAATATTAAGTTTGTTTTGGCTTGAAGCCGAAAAACAAAGTAATAGACACAATAAAAAGGAAGTGAAATTTAGATTCAATTGACTTTTACAAATTTTAAAGGTTTAACATTAACACCATTTATTGCAACATAATACATTCGGTTTGAATATGAAGATGTATTAATAATTAATTCTTCATTCTCATTAATAGAAACGATTTCTACTATTTGTCCTAATGGATTATATATACTTACGTAATTAGCAAAAGTTGGTTTTCTATTTGCTTTAATTTTAAGCTTATTTTGAATAATATTTGTGCCCAATATCTCAAAAGTTGTTGTGTTTTCTACAAATTCATCAACGCTTAAAAGGTTTTCTATGGTAGTAATATTTATTGTAACGGGAAGGTGATCGCTAAAATTGTGTAGTGCGTTTCTAATTGTAAAATTATAGTCGTCTCCAGCACAGTCTGCAGAATTAATAGCATTATTATAACAATTAGTATTGGCGTTATTTCCAAATACTTTGTAACTACCATTTTCAAACTCTAGTTCTGGATTGTTTTGCATGTTTTCTGAGGTGAGAATAAAATCGAAACGATCATCGAAACCACCAGCAGCTCCACCTAAAGAAGTGGTTGTTCTTGTAGATTGCGAAAACACATCTACATAGTTACTATTATTATGCCAACTACCTATCCTATTTGCTGGATCTATAAATGTAATATTGTTATTTGTGTTTAAAAATTCTTGAAATCCAGCTTCGCTGGAGGTATAAAAGTTAAAATCTACTCCAAATAAAAAATATTCTGAACTTGAAAACGTACTTAAATACGTTGTTAAGTCCTGAGCCATTTGATTGTGTATTGCAGCATTTGCAGTACCACTAGAAGCTTTTAAATGAGCAACAATTACATTTAATAAAATTGGATTTGTATTTTGGTTTACTGTATTTAATTTTAGTACATAATGATTAAAATCTCTATAAATTGTTGTTACTTCTGTTTGAGATTCTAAACTAAATTTAGTGTTATCGAAAAAAATTAAATTTTGTAAATCATTTTGATCACTTATGGTATAATCTGATGTGTTTAAAACAAAATTTGCCATTTCGTAATTAACATTAATACCATGTTGCATCATATTTAATACCATGGTTGCACCACCTAAATTATTAAGTTTGCAAACCATAAATAAGTCAGGTTGATAATTGTCCAAAATCAACTCTAATTCATTTAATATTGAAGAAGCAGGCTGTTGCAAAGGAAAATTAAGCAAGTTGTAAAACATAGCTTTAATGGTTTCTTGAGCAAAAGAAATATTAAAACTAAAAGCAATAAAAAATAAGATTAAGTAAACTTTACTTTTCATATTAAAAGCGACTATAGCATTTTAGAAATTAGGACTTAATCCATATTCTTTATAGAAAGAATCTAAAATACTTACAACTTCTTCTTCTGTGTCTACTAGGTGAATTAAATCTAAATCACCTGGACTTACATTACTAAATTTATCTAACATTGTTTCTTTAACCCAATCCATTAAACCAGACCAAAAATCTGTACCTACTAAAATGATTGGAAATTTTTCAATTTTATTAGTTTGAATTAATGTTATAGCTTCAAACAACTCGTCTAAAGTTCCAAAACCTCCTGGCATTACTACAAATCCCTGAGAATATTTTACAAACATTACTTTTCTAACAAAGAAATAGTCGAAATCTAAACTTTTATCGTTGTCGATATAAGGATTATCATGCTGCTCGAATGGTAAATCTATATTTAGCCCAACCGAAGTTCCACCAGCTAAATGTGCACCTTTATTACCAGCTTCCATTATTCCAGGACCACCACCAGTAATTACACCATAGCCAGCTTCGCAAATACTTTTTGCAACGCTTTCTGCTAGTTTATAATATTTATAATCTGGTTTTGTTCTTGCCGAACCAAATATTGAAACACAAGGTCCTATTTGGCTCATTTTTTCAAATCCGTTTACAAACTCTCCCATAATCTTGAATATTGCCCAAGAATCGTTTGTTTTATTTTCATTCCAACCTTTGTGGTGTTGTTCTTTTCTCATTTATATTGTTTGTTTTATTTCTAAATATCTTGTAAATTTCTTAAAAAGAAAGCTAGCTAATTTAGCTCTTTTTTTAAAAACTTTGCGGTATAACTTTTTTTATGTTTTGCAACCTGTTCAGGTGTGGCTTCTACTATAATTTGTCCGCCTCCTTGACCACCTTCATAACCAACATCTATAATATGGTCTACAGTTTTAATAACATCTAGATTGTGTTCTATAATTAAAACGGTATTTCCTTTGTTTGCTAATTTGTTAAGTACAATCATTAACACACGTATGTCTTCAAAATGTAATCCTGTGGTAGGCTCATCTAATATGTAGAATGTATTTCCAGTATCTCTTTTACTTAGTTCTGTAGCAAGTTTAATACGTTGTGCCTCACCTCCAGAGAGAGTAGTACTTTGCTGCCCTAAAGCAATATAACCTAGACCAACATCTTTAATGGTTTTAAGTTTTTTATGAATTTTAGGAATGTTTTCAAAAAAGTCAACACCCTCATTAATGGTCATATTTAAAACATCGCTAATACTTTTGCCTTTGTATCTAATCTCTAAAGTTTCGCGATTAAATCGTTTGCCGTGACAGGTTTCACATTCTACATAAACGTCTGGCAAGAAATTCATTTCAATAACACGTAATCCTCCACCTTTACAAGTTTCACAGCGTCCACCAGTAACATTAAAACTAAAACGACCAGGTTTATAACCACGTATCATGGCTTCTGGGATTTTAGAAAAGAGACTTCTTATTTCTCCAAAAGTACCTGTGTAAGTTGCTGGATTACTTCTTGGTGTTCTACCAATTGGAGATTGGTTAATATCTATTACTTTATCGCAGTGTTCTAGGCCTTTTATACTCTTGTAAGGCATTGGCTTTTTAACACCATTATAGTAATAAGCATTAAGTATTGGGTAGAGCGTTTCGTTAATTAAAGTAGATTTTCCACTTCCTGAAACTCCAGTAACACCTATCATTTTTCCTAAAGGTAATTTTACAGATACATTTTTTAAATTGTTTCCAGTGCAGCCTTTAAGTTCAATAAATTTTCCGTTGCCTTCTCGTCGTGTTTTAGGTATTTCTATTTTCCTTTTGCCATTAAGGTATTCTGCGGTTAGTGTTTTTTCTTTTAATAATTGTTTTGGTGTACCTTGACTAATTATTTCGCCACCATGTTTTCCTGCTCGAGGACCAATATCTATGACATGGTCTGCACGTTCAATCATGTCTTTATCGTGTTCTACAACAATTACTGAGTTTCCAATATCCCGAAGCGATACTAAGGAGTTTATTAGTTTTTCGTTATCACGTTGGTGTAACCCAATACTTGGTTCGTCTAATATATAAAGTACTCCTACCAGCTGTGATCCTATTTGAGTTGCCAAACGAATACGTTGCGCTTCTCCTCCAGAAAGAGATTTAGAGCTTCTGTTTAGTGATAAATAGGTTAAACCAACATCTAATAAAAATTGTAGTCTAGCTTTTATTTCTTTAATTATTTCTTCAGCAATTTTTAGTTGTTTTTCTGAAAGGTTTTCTTCTAAGTCTTTAAACCATTCAGCTAAATCTACAATGTCTTTATTTGCTAGTTCTGCTATGTTTTTTCCTGCAACTTTAAAGTATAACGATTCTTTTCTTAAGCGAGAACCATTACAAATAGGACATTTTATCTTGTCCATGTATTCTTTTGCCCAACGTTTTAAAGATGTAGATTCTGCATTTTTATATTGGTTGTCTATAAAGTTAGCAACACCTTCAAAATCTATTTTATAATCTCTGGTAATACCTAATGTCTTACTTTCTACAGAAAACTTATCATTCCCACCATATAAAATAATTTGTTTGGCTTCTTTCGGAATGTCTTTGTAGGCATCTGTCATTTTAAAATTAAAACGTTCTGCTATTAATTCTAATTGTTTAAAAATCCAGCTTTTCTTTTCTGGACCATGTGGTGCTAAAGCTCCATTTTTAATAGATAACGAATCGTCTGGAACAATTTTACTTTCATTAACTTGATATAAATTCCCAATACCATTACAATTGTTACATGCGCCTTTTGGAGAGTTAAAAGAGAAATTATTAGGTTCTGGATTTGGATAAGAAATTCCCGAACTTGCGCACATTAAACTACGACTAAAATAGCGCGCTTCTTGAGTGTCTTGGTCTATTACCATTAATATGTCATCTCCATGATACATTGCAGTATTTATAGATTCGTCTAGACGTTTATCGTTTGCTATGCTATCTTCTATTTTAAGTCTATCGATAACAATTTCAATATCATGCATCTTATAACGATCTAGTTTCATGCCTTTAACTAAATCCTTAATTTCTCCATCTGTTCTTACTTTTACAAAACCTTGTTTAGCAATTTGCTCAAAAAGTTCTCTATAATGCCCTTTTCTAGAACGTACTACTGGAGATAATATGTTTATTTTTTTGCCTTTATAGCTCTCTATTATTAGCGTTTTAATTTGCTCATCGCTATAACTCACCATTTTCTCACCAGTGTTATAACTGTAAGCATCACTTGCTCGTGCGTAGAGTAATCTTAGAAAATCGTAAATTTCTGTAATAGTACCAACCGTAGATCTAGGCGATTTACTTGTTGTTTTTTGTTCAATAGCAATTACAGGAGAAAGCCCATCAATTTTATCAACATCTGGACGTTCTAAACCACCTAGAAATTGTCTGGCGTAAGCCGAAAACGTTTCGATGTAACGACGTTGTCCTTCAGCATAAATAGTATCGAAAGCTAAAGAAGATTTTCCGCTACCAGATAAACCTGTAATAACAACAAGTTTTTCTCGCGGAATAGTTACATCTATATTTTTTAAATTATGTACTCTGGCACCTTGTACCTCAATGTTTTCTTCAAAATTTGTCATAGCAATTGAACAATTCTACTCATTTTAAGCAGATTTGCTAAGTTAAGGCTTTTATACTTCTTTTTTAAATGGATTTAGTTAGGATTTTATTAAAATTGAATACTATTGTTCGTATTTAATTTTTAACTTCGAATATTAATTATCTTATAATATTAAGAATTACGTTCTCACGGAAAAACAAAATAAATTTATATAAAAATACTAGGAATAGGTTGAAGAATAAACCATAAAAATTACGGAAAAGGAGTGGTGACTAATGTAGATAACCAAAATTATTGGGTAACTTTTATAGATAATGGTTTGGAAGTTATACCATTAAACGAAGATGTAGAGGTTATTGAAGCTGCAGATAACGAAGTGGATACTGTAATCCTTTTTGATATTGAAAGTAGCCTAGTTCGTATTTAAAAAAAATATAGTGATGTATCTGAAATTTTCCATATTGGAGATAAATGGAAAGGCGGAAAACTAATTTTAGAATCACAAGACACTAACTTAAAAAGCAAAGAAATTAAAATTGATGATTTCTTTCATAAAATTACTATGGTTCGTGATCTTCTTCGTGTTATGGAACAAAAAGTAAACTCTAGTAATCTTGAAGAACAAGAAAAGATAGATTTACAACAATATCTTACGCGTATTTATGGCAGTTTAACAACTTTTAATGTTTGTTTAAAGTGAAAGAACAACATTTTATTGGGCAGAGAACTAAGTAGTCATTAGAATTGACCTTCATCTATTGCGATTATTTTATTATTTGTGTCATACTTAAAAGTGTGAGTCCAATTTAATTTGGTGTGTAAAAAACGTAAAATCTTTAGTGAATCATTTAATTCTGAGCCTAAAAAAATAATGGCTTCCTCGTCATTATCTTTAATTCGATTTACATTAACTTCAATCTTTTTAAAACTGAATTTAATGGGCTTATTATCAAATGATATTTCTATAAATGAAATTTGATAATTATCGAAACTATTAGCAAAGACTTCTAATTTATCTCTTTTTGAAAGCTTGCTTTTAAAATATTGGCTATTTTTTTTGGTTTTTAATGCTGTATTAATAATTGTTTGGTTAATTTATTTTTGGCTGTTTTGTTTTCAGAATATCCAGTTTTAATCCCTTCAATTTCTAACCCTAAAACCAATAGTTTATGAAATATCGGAAGCATTACTCCAGTATTTGTTGTTGTCCAATTGCTCCATGTTGCTTCTAATCCGTCTATTGGTAAAATTGAGGTCCACATTTGGAAGCTTTCTGGTTTACCTGTTTCATCTAAATGCCACAAATAAGAGTCTCCAGGTATCGATCCACCAGAAGTATAGGTTACTAATAGCGCGTTTTCTCCGTTGTCTAATGCAACCAGACTTCGTTTTGTGCCTTTATCGAATACTTTGTAAGGTGCAACTAACCAGAAAGAATCGTTATTAAAATAACTTATAGCTTTTTGTATTATTTCTTTGCTTTCTTTTCCTTCAATCTTTATTTCATTTTGAAACGCTTCGCTTTTTGTATTGTTATTTAAATCTAAAAAGACTCTGTAGTTTTTCCAATATACCTCACAAGAATTTTCTGTTTTGTTCCATTTATAATGATGGCGTTTTTTAAAGGTGAATTCTATGTAATCTGTTGCTTTGTATGCATCGTAATTTAATGCATCAAGCATTTTATTAGCTATAATATCTGCTTGCTCAGTATCTTTTCCAATAGGTAATTGTTCATTGTATTTAAAGTAAATAAAGCCAAAGAGTAGAAGGGTAGGCAAAGTGAAAAATATAACGATTACAGTTATTGTTTTTATAACTCTTTTAGGTGTTATTTTTTTTCTTTTTTTCATTTTATGAATATAAAAAATATTTAACAAATTTAAGATATTAATAACTTAACACTTATCAAAAACGCCTGAACTTTCGTTCAGGCATTTTTTAGTTTTAAATATTATTTACGAGTTCCTTTTATCGTTTCAATGTAAAGTGAGCTCTCAGAGATTTCTTTTGGTCAGTACCAGGTTCTCTATATTCTACAGTAAACCAGTAGTCACTAGTTGGCATTGGGTTTCCGTTGTAGGTTCCATCCCATCCTGCGCCTGTTGGGCTT
>NZ_JASJHV010000130.1:0-30719 GCF_037625555.1 Lacinutrix sp. | reverse complement strand
TCTCTATAGCTAAGACTAAACCTTAATTTGAAGTAAACAGCTTGTAATATGATTGCTTTAGGAAAACAGTGACCTTTGAACATCTTTTTTGTTGTAAATATAAAAAATTTGATTTTTCCTTACATTAGATGCGACAGAACCCTTTGTATATCTAATAAATTAGTTTAATCAGGTAGTTAGGAAATTGTTTTTCTATTTGATTAATATCTTTTTTATAAATGTTTTTTCTTGAACAACAATATTCACTAAATATATACCTTTTAGTTCTGAGACCGCTATGGTATTGAAATTGGCATTGATTTTCTGAGTTAATAACTCTCTTCCAGTCAAGTCATAAATGATGATTTTAGCTTTACCTTTTAAACCTCTTACATTCATAAGGTTATGAGCTGGATTGGGGTAGATACTTAATGAAATATCATCAATGGGCGTAATGTTTAATGTTTCTTCTCCGCTCCAATTTACACCAATTTTATTACCCCAAATATGTTCTGCTAAAATTGGTGAATCAATAAAGGGGTTTCTATTATTTTGATATGAATAATAGATTATATTATTTCTGTTTTTTTCCCAATCATCAACAGGGTCAGTTCTATGCCACTCCAATAAAGTTGATAAAACACCGTGCACAGGATCATCGTTTTCTTGTGGTAACACTAACTCAGTTAATTCTAAATCAGGATAACTGTCTAATCCTTCATAACGAATTGTCATGTAAAAAATCATCCTTGCTACATCACCCTTCACCTCATCTCTAGGTTCAAAAGTCCAAATATTAGAATCCTTTTTTGACCCAGTTGTGTTGCCCCATCTATCTATAACATCTAAACAGGTAATGCAATTGTCAAAACTTCGATTATTTCTTGTAGTATTGGTAGTATTATCTAGAGGTCTTAATGCGTGTACATCTGTACCAGGTCCTGTCGTCGTTCCAAAGTCTCCTCGAGATTTAGCCCAAACATGCTCCCTAGTCCAGCCATCTGCGTTATTATATTCTTGTGCAGCATTTATAGATATCCCTGAATAAATAAGAATCACATTATCTGAATTATTAGGATCTCTATCAGTCTCTTTTAAAATGTCCCAAACATCTATACTTGAACTTGTATAACTAAATTCAGTATGATTATCAATAATCTGATTTAATGCATATTTCAAATCACCATCAGCTAAGCCCAGAGCAGAATCATAATATCCAGTTGGTATCTGTGCAGATAGTATTAATGAAGGTAAGAAAATTATTAAAGAAATATATTTTAACACTATGCTCTTCATGAAATAAAAATTGGTCATTATTAGTTGTCAAAGATAAAAAAACATCTCTTACCATTAGAATTCGGGCTATATATACATTTAATGCAGCCAAGCTATAAAAGAAAACAACCTCAAAATCGATATAGGGGTGTTGTTTTAAGAATAATAGCTCAGGTTTTTTGGTGTTTTTTGGAGCTAAGAGTAATTTACCGTACAATAACCGTACAAATTTGTGAATAAAAAAACCTCAAATGTTTGATTATAAACATATTGAGGTTTTTATTTGTACTGAAGACGGGACTTGAACCCGTACGTCCTAATGGACATTGGATTTTAAGTCCAACGTGTCTACCAATTCCACCACTTCAGCATTGGAATATTTTAAGCAAAATTCTCAGAGCGAAAGACGGGATTTGAACCCGCGACCTCCACCTTGGCAAGGTGATGCTCTACCCCTGAGCTACTTTCGCAGTCTTTTATATGAACACACAACATTACAATCGCGGGTGCAAATTTAAGTCTTTTTTACAAATACCAAAGTGTTTTTATAAAAATTATTAAATATTTTTTTATCCTTTGTTAGTCTTAAGTAACATACGTTTAATTTCGTTAAGTTTCATTAGCGCTTCGACTGGTGTAAGTGTATCAATATCAGTTAATAATATCTCATCTTTAATTTGAATAAGTAATGGGTCGTCTAAATTAAAAAAGCTTAATTGCATTTCATCTTTTATAGATTTGACCTTATCTGTTAGTTCTTCACTTGAATGAGATCGCTCTAATTTCTTTAAAATCTTATTTGCACGATGTAAAACCTGCTGAGGCATTCCGGCTAATTTTGCAACATGAATTCCAAAACTATGCTCACTTCCTCCTTCAATTAGTTTTCTTAAGAAAAGTACATTATCTTTTAATTCTTTAACAGAGACATTGAAGTTTTTAATACGTGAAAATGTTTCGGTCATTTCATTTAACTCATGATAATGCGTAGCAAATAACGTTTTTGCTTTTGCAGGATGTTCATGAAGATACTCGCTAATTGCCCATGCTATTGAGATTCCGTCGTAAGTACTTGTTCCTCTTCCAATTTCATCTAACAAGACTAAACTTCTTTCGGATATATTATTAAGAATAGAAGCAGTTTCATTCATTTCTACCATAAAAGTAGATTCTCCCATTGAAATATTATCGCTAGCTCCTACTCTGGTAAAAATTTTATCAACTAGGCCTATTCTTGCACTTTTTGCTGGCACGAAACTTCCTATTTGTGCTAACAAAACAATTAATGCTGTTTGGCGTAATATGGCTGATTTACCTGACATATTTGGTCCAGTAATCATTATAATTTGTTGTGCTGTTCTGTCTAAAAACACATTATTTGCAATATAGGCTTCACCTATGGGCAGTTGTTTTTCTATAACTGGATGACGACCATCTATAATATCTAAATCATGAGAATCGTCTATTGTTGGGTATACGTATTTATTCTCTTTAGCTAATTGTGCAAAACCACATAAACAGTCTAGTTGCGCTATTAAATATGCATTTTGCTGCACAGGTTTTATGTATTGATGCATCCAATTAACTAGGTCTGTAAACAATTTTTGTTCTATAACTAATATACGTTCTTCTGCTCCTAATATTTTTGACTCGTACTCTTTTAACTCCTCCGTTATATAGCGCTCTGCATTTACTAAGGTTTGTTTTCTAATCCACTCTTCTGGAACCTTATCTTTATGTGTATTTCTTACTTCAATATAATACCCGAAAACATTATTTGATGCTATTTTAAGCGATGTGATTCCTGTGCGTTCACTTTCTCTCTTGAGCATTTGGTCTAGATAATTTTTCCCAGAAGTAGAAAGCCCTCTGAGCTCATCTAACTCTATTGAAAAACCTTCAGCAATTGTATTTCCTTTTAAAACATTTACAGGAGCATCTTCATTTAATGTTTGCTTAATTTTATCTCTTAATACATCACAACTTTGCAATGTGTCGCCTATAATTTTCAAAGATTCATTATCGCTATTTAGTGATAATGATTTAATAGGGCTGATATTTTCTAAAGATTTTTTAAGCTGAACAACTTCTCTAGGGCTTACTTTAGCTGTTGCTACTTTAGATATTAATCGTTCTATATCTCCTATGCTTTTTATATAGTCTTGAATTTTTTGATGAACAATATTATTGTTTTTAAAATACGAAACGACCTCATGACGTTGTTTTATTTTTTCAACATTCTTTAATGGCAAAGCCAACCAACGCTTTAACAAACGCCCTCCCATTGCTGAGTTGGTTTTATCGATTACATTAAGTAGTGTAACTGCATTAATATTGGTTGAGTTATAAAGTTCTAAATTTCTAATAGTAAACCGATCCATCCACACATATTCATCTTCTGCTATTCTTGAAATTGAAGTTATATGGTGTAATTTATTATGCTGGGTTTCCGCTAGGTAATGTAATATAGAGCCTGAAGCAATAATACCTTCACTTAAATCTTCAACACCAAAACCTTTTAATGATTTAGTATTAAAATGCTTGAGAAGCGTCTCTTTTGTATAATCTGTTTGATAAACCCAATCTTCTAAATTAAAGGTATGATAATCGTTACCAAAGCTACTGTTAAAATGTAACCTCTTCTGTTTTGAAACTAAAACCTCACTTGGATTAAAATTTTGGAGTAGTTTATCTATATATTCTTGATTACCTTGACTGGTAAGAAATTCTCCTGTAGAAATATCTAAAAACGATATACCAATATTAGTTTTACCAAAATAAACCGAACATAGAAAGTTATTAGACTTTGACTGTAAGACTTCATCATTTAAAGCCACTCCTGGAGTAACCAACTCTGTAACACCACGTTTAACTATATTCTTTGTTTGTTTTGGGTCTTCTAATTGGTCGCAAATTGCTACTCTTTCTCCTGCTTTAACTAATTTTGGCAGATATGTGTTTATTGAATGATGAGGAAAACCAGCTAGCTCAATTTCACTTTCGCTTCCTGCTCCTCTTTTAGTTAAAGTAATTCCTAAAATTCCTGCTGCTTTAATAGCATCGGTTCCAAAAGTTTCATAAAAATCGCCAACACGAAATAATAACAGAGCATCTGGGTATTTTGCTTTTATAGCATTATACTGCTTCATTAATGGTGTTACTTTTTTTGTTTTTGCTGCCAAAGAAATTTTATTTTAAGCGTTATTGGATTAAGTTTGCAATGTAATTAAATATTGATTTTTTTTGAAGTCAAATTTACTTTAGTTATTTTGTTTTATTCACAAAAGCTATAGCTGTTTCAAAATAAAGAATTGAAGTATTATAAACTCTTTAAAAAGCAGAGCTCTTTTTATGCGTAAATTAAAAAATAGTGAACTTAATAGATTAAGTGTTGATGGTTTTAAACAAGCCAATAAAACTCCAATTATTATTATATTGGATAATATTAGAAGCCTAAATAATATTGGTTCTGTATTTAGAACTAGTGATGCGTTTTTAATTGAAAAAATTTACCTCTGTGGTATCACAGCAAAACCACCACATAAAGACATACATAAAACTGCTTTAGGAAGCACAGATACTGTAGCATGGGAATATGCTGAAAGCACACTCTCATTAATTAACAAACTGAAAGCTGATAATATTAAGGTTTTAGCAATAGAGCAGGCAGAAAACGCAACAATGCTTGATAAATTTGAAGTAGAAACCAATAAAAAATATGCTGTTGTTTTTGGCAACGAAGTAAAAGGTGTAGCACAAGATGTAGTAAGCGCAAGCGATGTTGTAATAGAAATCCCTCAATTTGGAACAAAACATTCTTTAAACATCTCTGTGAGTTGTGGTGTTGTTGTTTGGGATTTATTTTCTAAACTTAATGTCTTAAAATATTAAAATATTATGAAATTAAAATCTCTTTTTTATATTATTCTTGCTATTACAATTTTTAACTGTACAAAAGATAAAAACAACTTAACTGATGTTGATAGGGTTTTCTTAAATAAAACAGTAGACTCTATTTTTGAGCTTGATCAAAATACTAGATTAACTTTTAATATTATTGATAAAAAATTTGGGCTAAACAGAAATACATTTGGAAAATCTGAAGGCTTTAAAAGACAATATCTAGATTCTTTAACATACCCTCTTTATAAAAAATCTGTGGATAGTATTTGGAGTATTTTAAAAGTTAATGATAGCTTAAACACAAAATTACTAATTGATATTACTAAAAAATATGGTTTTCCAAACAATAAAAGGCTAGGTGTAGCACAATCTAAAGCCTACAAGATTTTTTCTCATGCACCACGATTTTACTCTAAAGATGTTGAGAATTTAGTTATTGAAGAACATAAAGCTGGCAGAATGATTGAATTTAAAAAAGAATATATTCTTTGGCATGTTAATGGAAGAAATGGAAATCCTCCAATGTCTGGACATAGAGGTGAGGCCATTTGGCAAGAACCTTTGGATCGTAATAATAGATAGTTCATTAATACCATGACTACTCTAACTTAGAGTTTTTTAATTTATAAAACCTACTAATTAAATTACCTTGATTAGTAAATCCCTGAATAGAAAACAACAAACCTTTGTCTAAAAACTCATCCTTGAGTTTAAAAACAAATTCTCCATTTGTGTTAGATATTAAATTTGGTTTCCAATCTATTTCTTGATTATATGTATTTGAATTTATAGAAAACAATGGAACATAGTATTTCTTAGATTTACTGAAGTCTTCTTTAAAAACGTATGTTTTAAAATTATTTGTTATCCCTTTTTTATAATCATCTTTAGTAAAAAACACGATTTTATCTAAATAACTACCTATAGGTTGGAACATAATATACTCTATGTAATGCATTTCAATATTTAGTGCTAAATTAAGAGGCAAACTAGAGAATAAGCTTGAAGCATTTACTCCATCGATTGACAAACCAATCACTAATGGAACATTAGATTTACAACCTTTTATTATAAATTGATTACCATCATATTCTTGATAGTACAACCAATAACCTCGATCTTTAAACAAATAATCTTGTATTGTTAAATCGGTATCCTTAAATTTTTCGGGTATTTCTAATTCATAATAAGCTCCAATATCAAAAACCTCTTTTCTGTGTTTTTTATCAAAGGCTTTTCTATCTAAAAAAGCCTTGCTTTTTTTCTTACCTTCTAAAGCCACTGTTTCTATAATATAAATACCATCTTGCTTGTTATAACTAGAAACCGTTGTTGAGTTAGTTAAACTTTTTACTTCGTTTATTTGAGACTCTTTTAAATACTCATTGTAAAAATATAACCAAATTTATCTTTTTTTATAGCAATAGTATCAAACTCTATTTTTTTTGGTCTTCTCTTTAAAACCTCTTTTTCTATAAAAGCTACTAAATTATTAAACGAAAAAGAGGTTTGGCTATTTAAAAAAATTGCCTTGTTATTAACTGATTGCCAGTAGTAAATATTTCTAAATTATTTGTTAGCACAGGACTTAATTTTCCCTTTAATGTATATCCATACTCAAAATCGTAGATTGGTTTTGGATTTAGTTTTTCTATAAAGTTTTTTTGAGAGTATTTTGTCCAACCTTGAGTTAGTAATAACAAATCTAAATATGCTTCTCTATTTACAATTTTGCTATCAAAATAAAAACTAGGGCTTTCAATATAACCTTTAACATAAGGTGTTAAATACATTGCACTAGCAATATCTGTGTTATTATTGTAACTGGAATTTGAATATAATATTGAAACGCTAAGATTAGATTTAGAGGTTACATCTTTAACATTAAGTTTATAAATAATAGAGTCTTCAATTTTATTTAGTGTTTTAATTGAAAATTCATTATTAATTTTCCCTTTAACAAAAAACTTACGTTCTAAAATAGGTTGGTTATTTTTTATTGAAAGAAAAAGTCTTCTTTTTATCGAAATAAAAATCAAATTCTATATAATCTATAATATTAGTATTCTGGTGAAATAATAGTACATAATTATCTTTACTATCTATATTACTAGCTAATAATTGAAACTTAACTACATCATCTTTACTCACTATTTTACTAATTATAACACCTTTTTTAATGGCTTTAGGTAACTCTTTTTTAATTATTGTATCGTTTATTTCTATTATGTCTTTGTATTGCTCGTTTTCTTTGTATTCAAATTTTGTTTTAGACATTCCTAAATGTAGGTTTGAAAACAATGCAACTTCTTCGTTTTTAGCGTTAATTATTTTTCCCTTATAATCGCATCCTTTACCATTTATTAATGCTTTTATACCTAGTGTGTTTTTAACGTTTTCTAAGAAACGACCACCTTCTGGAAAAAATTGAATATCGTATGTAGCTTTAGAAGTCGTTTTGTTTTGGATGTTTTCTCCGATTGTTATTTTAGTTACAAACTTGTTTTGTTCTCCAAAATTTAGCATGTTATTGGTGTGCGCTTGAATAAAATAGTCGCCTTGTTGCAACGCGTCGTTAAGCTCGAATTGGTTATTACCAATACCATTTTTAATATAAACATTTTGGGTTTTTATAAATTTGCCTTCTTGAGAAAACAAACTCACATAAACTAATGCTGTTTTTAATGATGGTTTATTATTGTTTTCTGAAACGTAAACTTTAAACCAAATAAAATCTTCGTTAAAATAAATTGTTTTGTTAGTGTGAACGTAGATTTTCTCGAAAGATAGTTGGTCTTTTTGCAAAGAAGACAAAATAGAGTCTATTGGTTTGTTTTGAGCAAAAACTGAACATATTAATGACAACACGAAAAATAAAAAGTATAATTTTTTCATAGAAGATTAGATTCTACAAAACCATCAATTATCTTGCCAAATCAATAATAAATTAACATTATTTTAACAAAACACTCTTAATAAGCTATTTACAAATAGCATCCAAAACAAATAAATAATCTTCTCGGTTTTTAACAAAATCTCGATTAGAAATATCGATTATTTTTACATTAAAATCTGTTTGCTTTTTTAAAAAATCTAGGTAACCAGAGTTAATTTTATCAAGATATTCGCTATCTATGTTTTGCTCGTATTTTCTACCACGCTTTCTAATGTTTTCTTTTAAACGCTCTGTATTTTGATAGAGGTAAACATAGAGTTCTGGCTTTGCAATATCTTTATACATTAAGTAGAATAACTTTCTGTAGAGTTTAAATTCGTCTTGATGTAAAGTGATTTTAGAGAATATTAAAGACTTAAAAATATCGTAATCGCTAACAATAAAATCTTTAAATAAATCTAACTGTGATAAATCTTCGCTAATTTGCTGATATCGATCTGCTAAAAAAGACATCTCTAAAGTAAAAGCATACCTTTGCGAGTCTTGATAAAATTTTGGTAGAAACGGATTATCTGCAAAACGCTCAAGAATAAGTTTTGCATTATAATCTTGTGATATTTTTGTAGCTAAACTTGTTTTACCTGCTCCAATATTACCTTCTATTGCAATATAATTATATTTAGAAAAGTCGTGTTGCTTACTTGGGTTTTTTAACGAAATATTAATAGGCTCAAGAACACTTTCATCAATACAATCAAGCAATAAAACAGAGATTTCTTTTTCTAAAACTGGATGTTTAAAATTTGATGCTATATGATGTAGAGGCTGTAAAACAAATTTGCGGTTTTGCAACTCTGGATGAGGAATCTTAAGTGTTTTTGTATCAATTATTTCTTCATCTACAAAAAGAATATCTAAATCTATGGTTCTAGATTGGTAGCCTTTGGTTTTAGTTCTTTTTCTTCCTAAACTAGTCTCAATCGCTAACAATTGTTTTAAAACTTTGCTAGGTTTTAAATAGCTTTCTACTAATAAGCATGCATTATAAAAATAATCTCCTTCGAAGCCTAAAGCTGGTGTTTTAAAAACTTTAGAGATTATTTTAATAGTCCCAACATTTAAATGCACAGCATCTATAGCAGTTTGCAAATTTTTAAATCTGTCGCCTTTATTACTACCTATTGATATGTATATTTTCTGAGAATTCATTTTTAAACCGGAAAGCAAAATAACTAAAACTAAATGGTTTTCATTATAAATACCCAAAGAACTTATTAACGATTATTATTATTAGAATACAATTACAAAAAAGACATTTCTCAATCTTTTACAGAACTAGATATGCTTCAAAACTTAGCACCAATTGCCAAAGTTTTACAAGGAAAACTAAATAGTGCCATATCTATAAATGGAATACTTGGTAACGACTTTACACCTATTATGAATTCTATTTCTGGTGGTGCCTTAGCCGAATTACTTACTACCAACATTGAACCTAAAAACACAGCATTATTAAGTGCTCTTAGCAATAAAATAAACTTTATAGATTTTAATAAATTAGACTTAAAAGATTTAAAAACAGCTTTAAAATTTAAAAAGGGTCGTGTAACCATTTCACCTTTTTATATTAAATATAAAGATATAGGCATTACTGTAGGAGGAGCGCATGGTTTTGATAAATCTATGGATTACAATATTGTTTTTAATGTGCCAGCAAAATATTTAGGAGGAGATGTGAATAGACTAATTGGTAAAATAAATGACAACGAAGTAAATAAAATAAATATACCAGTTACAGCAAATTTAACAGGCTCTTTTACCAACCCAAAAATACAAACAGATTTAACTAGTGGTGTTAAAAATTTAACTGCGCAACTTATTGAAATTGAAAAACAAAAATTATTAAACAACGGAAAAGATAAAATTAAAGACCTTTTGGGTCTTAATAATAGTAACCAAACTAAAAACGACAGTACTAAAAAACAAACAAACGTTCCTGTAAAAGATGTTATTAAAGACATAATCTCTGGAGGAAACCCTAACACACCAAACGATTCTACTAAACAACCTGGTAATGTTGTAAAAGATGTTTTGAACCTTTTTGGAAAAAAGAAGAAGAAAAAATAAAACATTACTAAATAAAATTGCAAAAATTGTATGAGTCTATTGTGTAAATTAAAACTTAAACTTATATTTGCAACCTGTAATTTAAGAACACACATAATATAATAGTATGTTAAGAATAGAAATTAAAGAAGGAGAAAACATAGAAAGAGCTTTAAAACGTTACAAAAGAAAACACCGTAACATTAAAGTAATGCAGAACTTAAGAGAGAACCAACACTTTACTAAGCCTTCTGTAACTAGACGTCGTCAAATTCAAAAAGCTTCTTATATCCAAGGATTAAGAGACGCAGAAAACGTATAGTATATACTTTTTCTCTTATAATATATAAGCCTTGCATTCTTTGAATGCGAGGCTTTTTTGATTAATCCAATCCTACTTCTTAAACTTTGCCAACAAAACATTAATATAGTAATAACACATGTCTAAAATTTACGAAATAGAAAAGCTAATATCTCATTTAAATTATTTCGTTTTGAGCATTAAATATTTCGTATTATTTGTTGTTTTGTTTTTAGCAAGTTGGATTGCAATACCATTACTTTTAGCTCGAAGAGGCAGAAACTCATCAAATCCAATCACTGAATTTATATTTAACAATGCATTTGCGTTTAGTTTACTAGTATCTATTGGGATAATTATCTGGTTTATTTATAGAATAAAAAAGAAATACAACTATGGATAAGTATTTAAAATTATTTTTAATGAGAGTAAAAGTGAATTAAATATCCTTGCAATTAACACAATGAACAATCAAGAGATAAATAAAACATATTTATATCAAAGATGTAAGTTTTAAATTTATCTTTAATGAAGATCCATTATTTGGAAAACAGCAAATTCTTCATCTGTTTCAAAATAAAAAAAAGGTCCATGAAATTAATTTTGACCGAACAGGATGGTGTAGAAATGAGGAATTAAATAGTTTAACTGAGAAAATATCAAAATTTAACATTGAAAAAAATTGAGTTTCAAACACTAAACAATCTCAATACTTACAACCTTACCCTCATTTCCTCTTATATTACAAACCGTATCATCTTCAAAAATAAGATACTGTCCTTTTATTCCTTTTAAAACACCTTCGAAACTTCCTGCTTTTTCAATATTTAAACTTTTAGGCTTTTTAGGATAAGACATCACAGGAAATTCTATTTCTGTTTCGTTATTATTTTCAATATAATACTCTAAAGCTTCAGCAGGTATATACTGTTTTAACTTATTTTTCCACTCTATTAAACTCTCATCAACTACATCATTTTTAAGCATGGTTCGCCAATTGGTTTTATCTGCCACATAATCTTTTAAAGCAACCTCTGTAATACCTGCAAGATAGCGATTAGGAACTTCGACTACTTCTATAGCTTCATGTGCACCTTGATCTATCCATCTTGTTGGCACTTGTGTTTTTCTTGTAACACCAACTTTTACATTACTAGAATTAGCGAGATACACAATATGTGGCTTTAGTTGTACTTTTTTCTCGTATTCTAAGTCACGATCTTCTTTGTCTAAATGCGCTGTACTTAATTCTGGGCGCATAATCCAATCTGCAGCTTGTGGAATATCGAAAAAACAACTTTTACAAAAGCCTTGCCTAAAAATAGGTTTGTTTAAACTACAGTTTAGGCATTGGTGCTTAACAAATTTAAATTTCAATGTTTTGTTTAATAACTGATTCATATTAATAAAATCATTTTCAAAAACTAAATAATATTGAATAGGGCTAGAAAACTCTGTCGCCATTTTTGTTAGCACGCCTTGGTAAATCATAAAAAAAAGTGTTATTTTTAATGTCTAAATATACCAAAAATATATGCCAATTCCTTTAGTAAATTCTATAGCTTCCTGGTTTTTAAAGAAACGTTTTCACCAAATCGATTTATTTTTAAAATACCCTAACGAAGTACAAGAAGAACTACTTTTTAGCTTAATTGAAAAGGCTAAAAGCACAGAAATAGGAAAACTTTATGGTTTTGATTCTATTAAAACTTACGCAGAATTTGCCGAAAGATTACCAATAAAAAACTATAAAGGTTATCAAGATTTATTTGAACGTTCTCGATTAGGCGAAAACAATATTTTCTGGCCAACACCTATAAAATGGTTTGCAAAATCTAGTGGAACAACAAGTGGAAAAAGTAAATTTATTCCTGTAAGTATGGAGTCTTTAGAAAATTGCCATTATGCAGCAAGTAAAGATTTACTTTGTATGTATTTAAATAACAATGAAAACTCTTCTTTATTTACAGGGAAAAGCCTGCGTTTAGGAGGAAGCAAAGAACTCTATAGAGAAAACGGAACTGCGTTTGGAGATTTAAGCGCTATACTAATAGATAATATGCCTTTTTGGGCAGAATTTAGTAGCACACCAAGTAACAAGGTGTCGTTAATGAGCGATTGGGAAACCAAAATGGCAGCAATTGTAAACGAAACCATTAATGAGAATGTTACCAGTCTTGCTGGCGTACCTTCTTGGATGCTTGTTTTACTTAATAACGTTTTAGATAAAACTGAGAAAGCTTCATTATTTGAAATATGGCCTAATCTAGAAGTATACTTTCATGGTGGTGTTAGCTTCAACCCTTATTTAGAGCAATACAAGAAAATTTTACCGAAAAAAGATTTTAAGTATTATGAAATTTATAATGCTTCAGAAGGCTTTTTTGCTATTCAAGACAAAAACCACTCTAGCGAACTTTTACTAATGCTTGATTATGGTATTTACTATGAATTTATTCCAATGGAAACACATGGCACTCCAAACGAACGTGTTATTCCTTTAAGTGAAGTAGAAAAAGGCAAAAACTACGCTGTAATTATTACTACAAATGCAGGACTATGGCGATATAAAATTGGAGACACTGTACGTTTTACTTCTGTTTCGCCTTATAAAATTAAGGTTTCGGGTAGAACAAAACATCATATTAATGTTTTTGGAGAAGAACTCATTATTGAAAATGCAGAAGACGCATTAAAAAAAGTGTGTAAAAAGACAAAGAGTGAAATTGTAGATTACACTGCTGCTCCTGTATTTATGGAAGGTAAAGAAAAAGGCGCACATGAATGGTTAATAGAGTTTAAAACACCTCCAAAAGATATAGACTACTTTAATGAGATATTTGATAATGCTCTAAAATCTTTAAATTCAGATTATGAAGCCAAACGCCATAATAACATGACTTTAAATAAACCTAAAATTAATATTGCTAGAGAAAAGTTGTTTTACGATTGGTTAAAACAAAACAACAAGCTAGGTGGACAACACAAAGTACCTCGCTTATCTAATACCCGAGATTATATGGAAGAATTGTTGAAGCTAAATAATTAATAGGACTTTTATAGATTCAAACATACTGCAAAGATTACTAACTATTTATTGTATAAATTCTATTCTTTGGAAAGCCCGGATCTTTTCTTTCAGGTTGAAAAACAAAATTATTGTTAACTAATAATTTTATTGAACTTTCATTTTCAACATGTGTAAAGGCTTCAATTGTTTTTAAATTAAGAGTTTTAAACCCAAATTGAACAACGGCTTGTAGCGCTTCAGACATATAGCCTTTTCTAAAATGCTCAGGAAGCAAATCGTAACCAACCTCAGCTGTTTTTCTATCTTCAGAAAAATTCCATAAGCAAATACTGCCTAGTTTTTCTTTTGAATTTTTATTTACTAAAGTCCAAGCTATAGAGATATCTTCATTTAAATAATGAATCAATTTGTTAATATGATTAACTGCTTCCTCTTGCTTTGTGGCCAAAGGTTGCATGATGTACTTTCTAACAACTGGGCTCGACCGTAACGCAAAAACAAGCGCAACATCTTCCATATCTGTGTGTTTAAATACAAGCCTTTTGGTTTCTGGCGTTTTAAAGTTAGCGTACTTCATGGTTTAAAAAATAAAAAAGCCTACTTCATAAAAAAAGTAGGCTTCAATTTAAATTTTTATTTTTAAGTTAAGAAACAGCCTTTAGTTGCTTAAGTTTAGTTTTAGATAATTTTTGCTCTGCATAATCCTTTGTAACTGTCAGTGTTTTTGTATCACTTCCTGGAAGCTCAAACATAGCATCTGTTAAAATTTCCTCGCATAAAGAACGTAAACCTCTTGCTCCTAATTTATATTCAATTGCTCTACCAACAATATATTCTAGGGCACCATCTGTAATTTCAAACTCGATTTCGTCCATAGAAAAGAGTTTTTTATACTGTTTTATAATGGCGTTTTTAGGCTCTGTTAAAATAGCTCTTAACGTATCAGAATCTAATGGATCCATATGTGTTAAAACTGGTAAACGACCAATAATCTCAGGTATTAGTCCAAAATCTTTTAAATCTTTTGGAATTATATATTGTAATAAATTATCATTATCAACAACATTATCACTCATAGATGCACTATAACCTACGGCTTGCATATTTAAACGCTTAGAAATTACGCGATTAATACCATCGAAAGCTCCACCTGCAATAAATAAAATATTTTCTGTATTTACTTCTATAAATTTCTGGTCTGGATGTTTTCTACCTCCTTTTGGTGGTACATTTACAACTGTTCCTTCTAAAAGTTTTAATAAAGCTTGTTGTACACCTTCTCCAGAAACATCTCTAGTAATAGATGGATTATCGCTCTTACGTGCAATTTTATCTATCTCATCTATAAAAACAATACCTTTTTCTGCTTTTTCTAAACTATAATCTGCTGCTTGCAACAAACGCGTTAATATGCTCTCTACATCTTCACCTACATAACCAGCTTCTGTTAGTACTGTGGCATCTACAATAGCTAATGGAACATTAAGCATCCTTGCTACAGTTTTTGCCATTAAGGTTTTACCTGTACCAGTTTCTCCAACCATAATAATATTTGATTTTTGAATCTCAATATCATCATTCGTTGGTGGTTGTAATAAACGTTTATAGTGGTTGTAAACCGCTACAGACATTACTTTTTTGGTATATTCTTGACCTATAATGTATTCGTCTAAGAAAGACTTTATTTGTTGTGGTTTGCGTAGCATTAACTCTGCAGACAACTCTGTGCTATCGCTTTGTTTAGATTCTTCAATAACAATACCATGCGCTTGTTCTATACAACGATCACAAATATGCGCATCTAAACCTGCAATTAATAAACTGGTTTCTGGTTTTTTTCTACCACAAAACGAACATTCTAATTCTTCCTTTGCCATCTTCTTTTAGTTAAAAGTGAATAGTGAATAGTTCTACTTGAACGCTTCAAAATCACTTTGACTTACTAATGCTTATATAATTTAATTACGAGCTAAAATCTCGTCAATCATTCCGTATTCTTTTGCCTTACCTGATTTCATCCAGTAATCACGATCACTGTCTTGGTAAACTTTGTCGTACTCTTGACCAGAATGCTTACTTATTATTTTGTAAAGTTCTTCTTTTAAAATTAAGATTTCGCGAGCAGTAATTTCTATATCACTAGCTTGACCTTGTGCACCACCTAATGGTTGATGAATCATAACACGTGAATGTGTTAAACCACTACGCTTTCCTTTTTCTCCTGCACATAATAATACTGCTCCCATTGAGGCTGCCATTCCTGTACAAATAGTTGCTACGTCTGGTTTAATAAACTGCATAGTATCATAAATACCTAATCCTGCATATACACTTCCACCTGGAGAGTTAATGTACATTTGAATGTCTTTATTTGCATCTACACTTTCTAAAAACAGTAATTGTGCTTGAATAATGTTAGCAATATTATCGTTTATTCCCGTTCCTAAAAACAGAATACGATCCATCATTAATCTTGAAAATACATCTAACTGAGAGATGTTTAACTGACGTTCCTCTATAATATAAGGCGTCATACTTTGAGGCATCATACTACTTACAATTTTGTTGTAATATGTACTGCTAATACCTTGGTCTTTTATGGCAAATTTCTCGAATTCTTTTCCGTAATCCATATTTGTTTTTGAATTTGATATTTTAATTTAATTTCCAAACTGCTTCAGAATGGTATAAATGTATAGTTAAATCGCCTATTTTCAAATTTTTTAAGCTGAATTTAACGTGAATAAAATAGGCGTTGAATTTTCAATAATTCAACGCCTAAATATAATGATTATTCTTTAAAAAGAATATTAGACTTATTTATCTCCGTAAACTTCTTTAACAAACTTATCGTAAGTTAATTCTTTAGTTTTTACTGTTGCCTTCTCTTTGTAAAGGTTTAGTAATTTCTGACTTACAACTTGCTCACTTAAACGCTTTACTTCGTCTTGATTAGACAATACTCTAGCAGCAATATCATCAAGTTCTTTGTCTGTTGGGTTCATTTGACCAAACTGAGCCATTTGCGTTTTAATCATGCCTTTTGCACTTTCCTTAACTTCTTCAAAATCTATTTTAATACCATTAGCTTCCATTAACTTAGCTTCAATAAGTTGGTAACGTAGGCTTTTTTCAGATTTCTCGTACTCTTCTTTGGCTGTAGCATCATCCATAGGATTCTCTCCTGCAGATTGCATCCACTTTGTTAAAAATGCTGCTGGTAAATCGAATTTAGTATTTGCAACTAAATACTCTGTTACGTCGTTTAAGAACTTTTGATCCGATTGTTGTAAGAATTGCTTTTCTGCATCTTCTTTAATCTTCTCTTTTAACTCTGTTACAGTTTTCACACCATCTTTACCAAATAACTTATCAAACAAGTCTTGATCTAAGTCTGCTGGCTCACGCTTGTTTATTTCTGTAATTTCAAAATTCACTTCAATATTTAAAACATGTGCTTTATCGTGCTCCAATTTTAGCGCATGCATTAACTCGTGATCGTCTTCGTAAAGTCCTTTTGTTTTTAATGTAATTAAATCTCCAACTTTAGCTCCAATAAATTTCTTTTCTGTAGCCTTCCCTTTAAATTTATCTAAAGTTAAGGTTACTGTATTCTCTATTTCTTCAGCTTCGTTTTTGTAAACTCCAGTAATCTCACTGTCTTTAGCGATCTCTTTTAAAGCAATTAGCTTACCATATTGCTTCTGGATGTTCTCAACTTGTCCGTCAATTAACTTATCGTCTGCAACAATATTATAATGTGTGATTTTTTTAACTTTTAGGTCTACATCAAATTCTGGCGCTAAACCTAATTCAAATTCAAAAGAAAAATTATCTCCATCCCAATCAATATTATCTTGCATTTTTGGTAATGGCTGTCCTAAAACATCTAACTTTTCTTCTGTTAAATATTTATTTAAACCTTCTTGAATTAGTTTATTAACCTCATCAACTAAAATAGCTCTACCGTATTGCTTTTTAACCATTCCCATTGGCACGTGACCTTTTCTAAATCCAGGAATGTTAGCTGTTTTTCTGTAATCTGTTAGGATTTTTTCAACTTTAGCTGCATAATCATTTTTCTCAATCGCAACTGTTACTACAGCATTTAATGCGTCTTTGTTTTCTCTTGTAATATTCATTTTGAATAATCTATTTAGTGTAACCAAAAATGGAGTGCAAAAATACTATTTTTTTACACTCCATCAAAGTTTTTAATTTGTTGAATTTCAATACAAACTATGCTTTCTTTTTATCTTTTTTTATAAATGAATGCAATAAAGATTGTAATATAGATAATAGCACACTAAACAAAATTGCCCACCAAATATTATCTACAGAAAAACCGTCTATTAATTTATCTGCTAGTAAAATTAGTAAAGCGTTTATGATTAGCATAAACAAACCAAGAGTAACTATTGTTATTGGTAGAGTTAAAATAACCAATAACGGCTTTACTAAGGTTTAATATTGATAGTACTATTGCAACTATTATTGCAGATAGATAACCATCTACTTGCACACCGTTTGATATGTTAGCTAATGCGAATACAGCTATAGCATTTAAAAGAAGTCTTATAATTAAATTCATTTTTATATTATTTTATGGTTTATTTTTCAATTTACGAAATTTATAACTGCATTATAAAAGTCCTTCGGGTTTTCAGCATGCAACCAATGCCCTGCATTTGCAATCGTTTCTATTTTAGCGTTTGGAAAATGTGACTTTATTATAGCTTCATCTTGTGCAGCAATGTATTCGCTTTTGTCTCCTTTTAAAAAGAGTGTTTGGCCTTCAAATTTAGAATGTAATGGTAACGATTCACCAACTTCACTTACGTTTTCTGTTAGCACTTCAAGGTTTATCCTTAATCCCAAAATTCCTTTTTCTACCCAATATAGGTTTTTTAATAAAAATAATCGTGTGCCATAATCGCTAACGTAATTAGCTAATTGCTTGTCTGCCTCTCCTCTACTTTCTAAAGTTTTAAAATTTAAACTTCCTAACCCTTCTAAAATAGCATCATGATGGATAGGATAAAAACGTGGTGAAATATCTGCCACAATTAGTTTTGAAATATAATCGCTAAATTGCGATGAAAACAACATTGCTGTTTTTCCACCCATAGAGTGACCAAGTAGAACAACATCTTTTAAATTATAGGCATCACAATATAATTTTAAGTCTTGAGACATGGCATCATAATTAAAATCATCGCTATGAAAACTTCTACCATGATTTCTTTGATCTATTAAATGCACTTGAAAACCTGCTTTAGCAAACTGCTTTCCTAAAGATTTCCAGTTATCACTCATGCCTAAAAAACCATGAAGTATTAAAAACGGCTTACCTTCTCCTATTATATTTGAGTGGAGTTGCATTACTTTAATTTATTTAAATACATATTAACAACATTTTCTATACCCAAATATAGACTTTCAGATATTAAAGCATGACCTATTGAAACCTCTAATAATTCTGGAATATGTTGTTTAAAAAACTGAATATTATCTAAAGATAAATCGTGTCCTGCATTAACACCTAGACCTATTGAGTTAGAAAGTTCAGCACACTGTGTATATTGTTTAATCTCATCTTTGTTACCTATATTATATTGGTGAGCAAAACTTTCGGTATATAATTCTATTCTATTAGCTCCTGTTGCCTTTGCTCCTTCTATTTGACTAAGAATTGGATCTACAAAAATAGATGTACGGATATTGTTGCGCTTAAATTCTGAAATAACTTCTGTTAAAAAATCTTTATTTTTAATGGTATCCCAGCCTGCATTACTAGTTAATGTATCTATACTATCTGGAACCAAAGTAACTTGTGTTGGTTTTATTTCTAAAACCATATCTACAAATTTTGAAATTGGGTTGCCTTCAATATTATACTCTGTGTGTACCACAGGTTTTAA
Organism: Lacinutrix sp.; assembly: GCF_037625555.1. Lineage (GTDB taxonomy): Bacteria > Bacteroidota > Bacteroidia > Flavobacteriales > Flavobacteriaceae > Lacinutrix. The sequence continues at coordinate 11,307 of NZ_JASJHV010000130.1, read as the reverse complement.
ATTATAAGCATCTTGGTAACGAATGTGTCTCTCATCTGGTCTTGGATGTATAGTTACACCTTGAGCACCAAAACGTTGTACATCTTTTGCAAACTGAACTAGATTAGGCGTATCTCCTCCTCTAGAGTTTCTTAAAGTTGCTATTTTATTTATGTTTACGCTAAGTTTTGTCATTTCTTTTGTAAATTATTTAGCACAAAAATACAAAGTAGATACACGAGATTGTTCTTATTTTTAATTAATTTGCATAAAATTGAAACATAGACTATGAATCTTCTAGATTACATAATAAACGATATAAAACCACTTTTAAACACAGATAAAGTTAAAGAGATTCAGTTGCTTTTTAACCAATTAACCTATTCACATATTCCTATTAAAAATAGCGAAGGTGTTTATTTGGGCTGTATATCTGAAAACGATGCGCACTGTTTTGAAAGCTCAAATCCAATTGAAGACTATCGTTACTCTGGTGAAGGTTTTTTTGTTCGAGAAGACACTAATTGGTTAGATATACTTGAAGCTTTCGCTCAAAATTCAGCTAATATCATGCCTGTTTTAAGTAATAAAAATGTGTATTTGGGTTATTATGAATTAAATGACATTATTAGTTTGTTTAATGAAACACCTTTCTTTTCAGAAGCAGGAGCAGTACTAATTATAGAAAAAGGAATGACAGATTATTCTTTTAGTGAAGTCAGTCAAATTGTAGAATCTAACAATGGCAAAGTTCTAGGTGCTTTTATCTCTAAAATCGAAAATGATGTTGCACAAATAACTCTAAAAATTGGCAATGCCAACCTAAACGAAATCATGCAAACCTTTAGACGTTATAGTTATAATGTAATATCTGGGCATGAAGATGACAGCTACCTTATTGGCCTTAAAGAGCGTTCAGATTATTTAAATAAATACCTAAACATGTAATTTATGAAGGTTGCCATTTACAGTCAATATCCAAAAAAACAATCTAAAGACTCCCTTAAAACCTTAACAAAAGAGTTGATAGGTTTTAATGCCGAATTGTATCTAGAAGATGAGTTTTATAATGATATAAAATCTGAGTTAACAAATCTTTCTACATATAGAACTTTTAACGCTTTAGACAAAAGCTTTGATTTGTTTGTAAGCATTGGAGGAGATGGTACTATTTTAAGAGCCATAACTTTTGTGAAAGATTTAAACATACCAATAATAGGAATTAATACCGGAAGACTAGGCTTTCTAGCTACCATTCAGCCCGAAGACATAAAACAAGCCATACAGCAAATAATAAACAAAGAATACACATTAAGTAAACGCACGTTATTATCTATTGAAACGTCTCCAGAAAACAGTGACATAAAAGATTTAAACTTTGCTTTAAATGAAATTGCAGTAAGTAGAAAAAACACAACTTCTATGATAACTGTTGAAACAAAATTAAATGGCGAGTTTTTAACTTCTTATTGGAGCGATGGCTTAATTATTGCCACACCAACAGGTTCAACAGGTTATTCGCTAAGCTGCGCTGGACCAGTAATAACACCAGATACTACTAGTTTTGTTTTAACACCAATAGCGCCACACAATTTAAGTGCAAGACCACTAGTTATTGAAGATTTTACAACAATAGAACTTAAAGTAAGTGGTCGTGAAAAGAATTATTTAGTATCATTAGATTCACGAATAGCAACACTTTCTAATAACACAATTATTACCATAAAAAAAGCGCCATTTACTATTAACATGATCGAATTAAACTCTGAAAGCTTCCTTACAACCTTAAGAAAAAAATTACTTTGGGGAGAAGACAAGAGAAATTAATTGTCTGTTTTTACTTTTCTAACCAGCAATCCTTTAATTTTTACAATAATTTAGAGTAAATACTGTTTTAAACAGTAACTATTTAGCTCAAATTATAATATGCTAATGTTATTTATTATATTTGCAAACTTTGAAGATTTATGAGGTATTTAACGCTTTTACTAATAACATTTTTAGGCACACAAATAAGTAGTGCTCAAATTAACGAATTCGGGATTTTTGTTGGAGGCAGTAATTTTATTGGAGATGTAGGTGCTACAGACTATATAGCACCAAAACAACTCGCTTTAGGAGCAATTTACAAATGGAACAGAAGCGAAAGACACTCTTATAGAATATCTTTAACCTTTACAGATATAGAAGGTAACGATAGAGATTCTGATGATCCAAGCAGGCAAATAAGAGGTTATGAGTTTAACAATAGTATTTTAGAACTATCTGCTGGGATGGAATTCACTTTTTTTGATTTCAATCTACATAATGAAGGCAATGTTTCTACACCTTATTTGTACACAGGCGTAAGCGTTGCTAAACATGATAATTTCTATTTTAATCAAGACGGTACAATTGTAGACGAAAAAACAACAAGCTACGCATACGGTATCCCTATGGCAATAGGTTACAAAGCCGCAATTTCTCCAGATTTTATTATCGCACTAGAAATTGGAGCACGCTATACGTTTTCAGATGAATTAGATGGTAGTGTTCCAGATGCTAAAGAAGCTATAGAAGGACGATCTTTTGGAAACCTTAATAATAACGATTGGTATACCTTTACAGGAATAACACTAACTTACACGTTTGGTAGAAACCCATGTTTTTGCCCAGGATAATTTGGATACAAGTAAAATAAATACAAGTAAGTTACCAAAACATATCGCCATTATAATGGATGGTAATGGTCGTTGGGCTAAACAAAAAGGGCTTCTTCGTGCAATTGGTCATGAAAACGGAACAAAGCCTGTAAGACAAACCGTAGAGGCTAGTGCACAAATAGGAATAGAAAACCTAACGCTTTATGCTTTTTCTACAGAAAACTGGAAAAGACCAAAATTAGAAGTAGACACATTAATGAGATTATTAGTCTCTGCATTAAAAAAAGAAATTAAAACACTTCAAGATAACAACATTAAACTTAATGCTATTGGTAAACTTTCTAACTTGCCAAAGAAAGTATATAAAGAGCTTAATGAAGTAATAGAACTTACAAAAAACAATACTAGAATGACATTAACCTTAGCTTTAAGCTATGGTTCTAGAGAAGAATTATTAAATACAATAAAAGAAATAAGCGATAAAGTTAAAAATAATATAATTTCTTCCGAAAATATTGACGAATCGATTATTAATGAGCATCTTTATACTCAAAATTTACCAGACGTAGATCTACTAATTAGAACAAGTGGAGAACAACGCATCAGTAATTTTTTACTCTGGCAGATAGCCTATGCCGAACTATATTTTACGAAAGTATTGTGGCCAGATTTTACACAGCAACACCTTTGTGATGCTATCACAGAATATCAAAATAGAGAAAGACGCTTTGGAAAAACAAGTGAACAAATTAGTTAAGAAATTACAATTGAAAACATTTTTACAATACACAATAGCAATCCTTATTGCAACCTCTAGCCTTTTTGCTCAAGCACAAGAAATGTCTTTTGCCGAAAGTAAAACTTACACAATAGCAGAGATAAAAGTAGTTGGTAACACAACCTTTAGCGAGCAAACTATTATTACATTTTCTAAACTTAAAAAAGGAGATGAAATACTAATTCCTGGCGAAGAGATTAGTACAGCTATAAAAAAGCTTTGGAAAACTAATCTATTCAGTGACATAGAAGTTTACTTATCTAAAGTTGAAGGCAATGCAGCATATCTAGAAATTAGATTAGCAGATTTACCAACACTAAACGAATTAAAAATTACTGGAGTTAAGAAAAGTAAAAAAGAAGCTTTAATTAAAGAAAACAAGCTTCAAGATGGTGTAAAGGTTACAGAAAACCTTATTACAACTACAAAAAATTACATTCAAAATAAAAATAGAAAAGCAGGATTTTTAAATACCAAGGTTAATATTAATACAATTCCTGTTAAAGACTCTCTTCAGAATGCTCGTGTTAACATGGTACTTAATGTAGACAGAGGTGAGAAAGTAAAAATTACAGACATTAATTTTGAAGGGAATTCTGTATTTAGTGATAAGAAGCTTAGAAAAGCAATGAAAAATATTAAGCAAAAAAATCCTATACGACTTTTAAAACGTTCAAAATATATAGCAGCAGACTTTAAAGAAGACTTAAATAGCGTTATAGATAGGTATAAAGAAAACGGTTATAGAGATGCTCGTGTAATTTCAGATACTTTAATAGTTAACAATGCTAAAACAGTTAGTTTAAATATTAAAATTGAAGAAGGAGAAAAGTACACCTTTGGAGAGATTACTTTTATTGGTAATACTGTTTATAATGATGCCTTTTTAAAACGACAACTTCGTATAGAAAAAGGAGACACTTATAATGGTGTTTTATTAGAGCAACGTATTGCAGACAATACAAGACCAGATGGTGATGACATTACTAACCTATACCAAGACCATGGCTATTTATTTTCTACTATTAATCCAGTAGAAGTAAGTGCAGATGGTAATGTTATAGATATGGAAATTAGAATAGTTGAAGGTAAGCCAACTTATTTTAATAAAATTACAGTTGTTGGAAACGAAAAAACTAACGATCATGTAATTTACAGAGAGATAAGAACACGTCCAGGAGAACTATACAGTAAAGCAAACGTAGTACGTACAGTTAGAGAATTAAGCCAATTAGGTTTCTTTGATGCTGAACAAATAAATCCAGCATTTAAAAATGCTAGTCCAGAGGATGGAACCATAGATATCGAATATGGTGTTGTTGAGGCTGGAGCAAGCCAAATAGAGCTACAAGGTGGTTATGGTGGTGGTGGATTTATTGGTACATTAGGGCTGTCATTTAATAACTTTTCACTTAAGGATATATTTAACAAAGATGCTTATAAGCCAATTCCTACTGGAGATGGACAAAAACTTGCCTTACGTTTACAAGCAAGTCGTTTCTTTAGAACTTACAGCTTTCAGTTTTCAGAACCATGGATGGGTGGTAAAAAACCAATACAGTTTTCTACATCACTATCTCACACACAACAATTTTTATTTGATGCGCAAACAGGAAACGCAGATAAAGACAGACGTTTTAACATTACAGGTGTAACATTTGGTTTAGCAAAACGTTTATCTGTACCAGACGATTATTTTACACTATCTCAAGCTGTAGGTTTCCAACATTACGATTTAAAAAATTATAACACTGGTTTATTTACTTTTGGAAATGGTTATTCTAACAACTTATCTTACACAGTAGGTTTAAGTAGAAACAACACTTTTAACGATCCTGTTTTTCCAACCGGTGGTTCAAGTTTTTCTGTTTCAGCAAAACTAACCTTACCGTATTCTTTATTAAACAATGTAGATTATGAAGCACTTAGAGAAGAAAGAGAAGCTAACCAAGAGATAATTAGTGACCCTAGCATTGGTATTGATGAGAGAACTTCTGCATCTAACAGAATATCTCAAATTGACCAAGAACGTTTTAATTGGTTAGAATTTTATAAAGTTAAATTTAAAGGCGATTGGTATACAAAACTAGTAAATAAATTTGTTTTTAAATCTACAGTAGAGTTTGGGTTCTTAGGAGCCTACAACCAGGAAAGAGGTGTAGTACCATTCGAACGTTTCTTTATTGGTGGTGATGGTTTAGGAGCTTTTGCACTAGACGGTAGAGAAGTTGTAGCATTAAGAGGTTACCCTAACCAAGCACTCTCAAGTCAAGATGGAGGAACCATTTATAACAAATTCTCTTTAGAATTACGTTACCCAATTACCTTAAAGCAATCTGCTAAGATCTATGCTTTAGGTTTCCTAGACGCTGGAGCATCTTATGATAATTTTAAAGATTACAATCCATTTAACGTTCAACGTTCTGCAGGTGTAGGTGTTAGAATATTTATGCCAGCATTTGGTTTATTAGGAATTGATTTTGGTCACGGTTTCGATCCTCTTCCTGGAAACACTGTTAAACATGGATGGGAAACACACTTTATTATCGGACAACAATTTTAACTTATAATCAAAGCGCATTAATCACAAAAAAAAGACTTAATAATATGCACTAATTTCGACAATTTTATATTTTTGGCACGATATTTTCAATGATTAATTTGAGGATTTGGTTCAAGAATTAAAATTTTTACAATTAAAATTTGTTATTTTGAAAACAAAGCGATTCAAAATAAGGCAGAATCTAAATTCAAACTGTCGGTTTTTTTGAATATATGTTATTAAATATTAAAATATAACCAGATGAAATTTAAAGTTCTTTTTTTATTGACCATAGTATCGATGGTATCTTTTCAAGCAAACGCACAGCGTGGAGTTAGATTAGGATATATAGATACAGAATATATTTTACAAAACGTACCTGAATATACAGAAGCTACATCGCAATTAGATGCAAAAGTTCAAAAATGGAAAGGTGAAATTGAAAAACAATTAAAAACTATTGAGCAAAAGCGAAATGATTTAAATAATGAAAAAGCGCTTTTAACAAAAGAATTAATTGAAGAACGCGAAGAAGATATTTCTTTCGAAGAAAAAGAAATATTAGACTATCAGCAAAAACGATTTGGGGCAAATGGAGATTTAATGATTCAAAGAAGACAGTTAATGCAGCCTGTTCAAGATCAAATTTTTCAAGCCGTTCAAGATATTGCAAAAGCAAAAAAATACGATTTTGTGTTTGATAAATCTGCAGACGTTGTGATGTTATATTCTGCTGAACGTTTTGATATTAGTGAACAAGTTTTAAGAACTATTACACGTACTTCAAAAAGAAAGCAGTTAAACTCTAGAAAAGATAAAAAAGAAGCTGAAGAGGAAGATGTAACTGTTGAAATAGACGAAAGTAAAGATGCTAGACAAGCTGCATTAGATAAGAAAAAAACAGAAAGAAAGGCTTTAGTAGAAGCAAGAAAAAAAGAATTAGCAGATAAAAGAGCAGCAACGATAGAAGAAAGAGAAAAAGCAAAGCAAGATAAATTAGACGCTAGAAATAAAGAAAAAGAAGGCACTGAAAACACTGATGATAAAGAAGCAAAAACAGAAGATGCTACTAAAACAAGAGAGCAAATTCTAGAAGAGCGTAAACAAAAAAAATTAGCAGATAGAGCTGCTAGAAAAAAAGAATTAGAAGATAGAAGACAAAAAGTCTTAGACGATCGTAAAAAAGCAAAAGAAGAAAAAGAAAGTGCTAAAGAAGACGAAAATAAAGAGGATTAATAATTTATAACACACACAAATACTATTTTAAAAATGAAACAAATTAAAACATTACTTATTGCAGCTACATTATTTTTTGCAGCAACCAGTTTAACAAATGCACAATCTAAGGTTGCACACATTAATACAGGTGAATTAATACAATTAATGCCAGAAATGATTGCAGCTAATGGAGACTTACAAAAAATTGCTGAAACTGTTCAAGCAGATATTCAAGCAATGCAATTAGAGATCAAAAAAAAATCTGAGCAATATAATGCAGAATCACAGAGTAAAACCGATGAGGAAAATGAAAAACGATTCTACGAGGTAGAAGGAAATAAAAAAGACATGCGAGATTATGCTGTTAATGCTGACAACGAATTAAAAGACAAAAGAATGAAGCTTTACGAACCTATTTTCAAACAAGCAAAAGCTGCTATTTTAAAAGTAGGAAAAGCTCAAGGTTTTGATTACGTATTAGACTCTACAGAAGGTGGAGGACTACTAATGGCAGATGGTAAAAACCTATTGGAAGACGTAAAAAAAGAATTAGGTATAAAATAAATTATCAAAAACAAATATTATCAAAAGCCGACTTATTAAGTCGGCTTTTGTATTTTTATAAAGTAAATATTATTTATGAACAAACAACCTATTGGCATATTTGATTCTGGTGTTGGTGGCACTTCTATTTGGAAGGAAATACATAACGTATTACCAAACGAGAATACTATTTATTTAGCCGATAGTATTAATGCTCCTTATGGCCCAAAGGGTAAAGACAAAATTCTGGAGTTAAGCATTAAAAATACAGAGTTACTTTTAGAAAAAAACTGTAAGTTAATAGTTGTAGCTTGTAATACTGCTACAACAAATGCTATTAGCGTTTTAAGAGAAAGATACAATGTGCCTTTTATAGGTATTGAACCAGCAATTAAACCTGCAGTATTAAACACAAAAACAAATGCCATTGGCATACTTGCAACAAAAGGCACGCTGTCTAGTGCTTTGTTTCATAACACATCAAGTTTATACTCCAACGGAATAAATATTGTAGAACAAATAGGTGAAGGCATTGTACAACTTATTGAAAATGGAGAATTAGAGTCTGAGAAGATGAATACTCTGCTTAAAAGCTACTTAAAACCAATGTTAGTGGCTAATATAGATTACCTTGTTTTAGGTTGTACACATTATCCTTATCTTATTCCAATGTTAAATAAGCTACTACCAAAACATGTTAAGATTATAGATTCTGGTTTAGCTGTTGCTAAACAAACAAAAGCTGTTTTAAAACAATTTAATTTATTAAATGCTGAATTATTTACTCCTAAGAAGAAGTTTTTCATCAACCTACAAAATACAGAAGTAATGCAATCGCTTTTAGACGATGTTTTTGATGTTAAATATTTGAAGTTTTAAATTTCTTGGATTTATATAGATAGCTAATTCGTTACTTCTTACAATTACATAAACTAATAAAACAACTACTCTTTAAACCAACTAGAATATTTTACATAATTCTCTGCAATACAGTTTATTTCACCATTTATAAGTTCCTCGCTAATATCTTTAACTTTTTTTGCAGGAACACCAGCATAAATACTTCCAGATTCTACTGTTGTATTATGTGTAACTACTGTTCCAGCAGAAACAATACTATTACTTTCTACAACGCAATTATCCATAACAATACTTCCCACATTATCGTGGATAGTGCAACCGTGTACAATAGCATTATGCCCAATAGACACATTATTTCCAATAATTGTTGGATATTTTTGATAGGTACAATGAACTACTGCTCCATCTTGTATATTTACTTTATTACCTAATTTTATATAATTTACATCGCCTCGTAAAACGGCATTAAACCAAATACTAAATTGTTTTCCTATTTTTACGTCTCCAATAATGGTTGCGTTTTCTGCTGCATAGTAATCTTCTGGCACTTGTAACGCTTGCTCAAAATATTTAAGTGTTTTACTTACTACTTTCTTTTTATTGTTGTTTAGGTAAATTTCTGTGTAATTATCATCGGCTTTACAAAATAGAATATCTGCTGTGCTTATTACCTCGAAACCATCTTGCTGTGGTATAGTAATTTTACCAGCGACATTATTAGTTGTTTTTGGCACTAAAACTTGATCTTGAAGTGCATTGTAATCCGTCAAACCAAAGTGGACTGTTTAGTTAATTGCTGGACAGTTACAACTGTAACGCTCTTTAGCACAACCAAAGTTATAACCCAACGTTATTTGATGGAATCCTCCATTATTAAATACTACTGAATTTGCTTGATAGCTATAAGTATATGCAAACATAAACTCATCTAAGTTAACTCCTAAAAGAGGTGTTATGTATTGTAATTTTTGACTACTAACTCCAGAACCATCAACAAATTCTGCACCATCTAAACTTCTTCTGTAAGATATTCCTCCCCAAACCTTTCCAAAATCCATAGTTTTGTATGCTTTAAGGTTAACATCAAAAGAAGCTTCTTCTGTTGCATCTCTGTAAATAAACATTACAGAAGGTTCAAAACTCCAATCGTTATTATAACTACTAAAAGTATTACCAGCAGAAACAATATATGTTCTCAAGTTATCATAACTTAAACCTTGCTCATTAAAATTGACACCTTCATTTTTTAATAGGTTTTTAACTGTAGCATGAGCATAAAAATCATAAAGATGGTAAGAGAATCCAAAATCAACATTAAAATTAGTTGCAGACTGTTCTATACCTCCAATAATAGGATCTGGTCCATCAAACAAAAATGATGTTTCATCTAGTTTGTATTGAATAGCACCTGCACTTAAACCAAAAGAAAGCATATTTAAATCTGAAGTACTTCTAGAAAACATAAGGTGGTGAGCATATGTTAAATAAACTCCTGATTGTGAATGAAAACCATTCTTGTCAGAATAAACAATAGCACCAACACCTGATTGAGTTTCTCCAATTCTACCATTAATACTTGCTGTTAGTAGCGCTGGAGCATCATCTTCTCCAAACCATTGTTGGCGTCCAGTAACTCTAATTTTAGAACAATTTGCTACTCCAGCCATAGATGGATGAATTAAGTAGTAATTGTCTGTTAAATAATCTGAATAAACAGGAAGTCCTTCTTGTGCATTAGTAAATTGACTACTAAAAAACACTATAACTGCCAATATTAATAACCTTTGTATTCTCATAATCTCTTTTTTCAAGGTAGATGTTGGTTCAAAATGTATAGCTCTCGCTATAATAACTCTCATTTATCAATTAAATTATATCGAAGCCAAATATATAAATTTACTTTGTATTATTTGGATCACAAAAGTTAAAAACATCAATATAAAAAGGATTTAGCAAAAAAACTAAACTTTTATGATTAGTGGGTAAATCTTTAAAGTACCAAATATATCGATAACTGAACATACTTTTAGTATTTTTGCAAGAAAAATATCACAAAATGGATTCTTTTAAAGTTACTACACAAGAAACTTCAAATTCTAAAATACTAAAATTTGAAGTCAATCAATTTATAACACAACATCAAAGTTTCGAATTTAATAATATAGATGAAGCAAAAGCATCACCACTAGCACAACAATTATTTTATTTACCTTTTGTAAAAAAAGTGTATATAACTAGTAATTTTATTGCTATAGAACGTTTTAGTATCGTTGAATGGGAAGATGTACAAAACGAAGTTTCTCAGCAAATTGAAGAATACTTAAACAAGGGTAACGTTGTTATTAACCAAGACATAGCACCTAAAAAAACACCAGTAACTGTTTATGCTGAAAGCACTCCAAATCCCGGAGTAATTAAGTTTGTTGCAAATAAAAAAATAGCTAATGCTGCTTTTGAATTTACTTCTATAGACATAGCTAAATCATCTCCTTTAGCTACAGAATTATTTCATTTCCCTTTTGTAAAAGGTGTTTTTATAGATGAAAATTACATTTCTGTAACAAAATATGATGTTGCTGAATGGAATGATATTACAAACGAATTACGTGAATTTATTAGAGCTTACATTGAAAATGGCAAAGAAATTGTTTCTATTAATGCTCCGGAAGTCATTGAGAAATCAACCGAGAAAGTAGAAGCCCATTTTGAAACTTTAGATGATACATCAAAAGAAATTATAAATA
>NZ_JASJHV010000129.1:0-47338 GCF_037625555.1 Lacinutrix sp. | reverse complement strand
GTCAGGATATAGTAACTTTTTTGTTACTGTTATCCCATTAAGATAATTTATTGCAGTATCTAATGGGCTTTTTATTTGTTCTAAGTCTTTTCTGGTTTGCTATGTCCTAATAATTCTTGAATATGTCTTATGCTAATGCCTTGTTCCAGCATATGTGTTACGTAACTATGTCTTAGAGTATGTGGTGTTACTGTTTTTGTTATTCCTGCAAGTTTAGTGTTTTTTTTAAGAAATGCACGAATGGATTCTTTACTGTAATTACTAACTTTTGGGTTCTCTATAAAATATATCTTTCGGTTTTAGGTGTTGTAGTGATCATAATAATAAAAGTATATTTATTAAGTTTAAGTGTATAAAAAAAGCCCAACATTGCTGTTGGGCTTTTTAATATATTAAGAGTCTAAAAAAGAATTAATCTTCTTTTCTTGGTGCTCTTGGTTTTCTATCGTCACGACGATTGTCTCTACCTCTGTTATCACGTCCACCAGAACGTTTATCGTCTCTTGGTTTTGGCGCTACATAACCTTCAGGTTTTTCTAGCAATGCTTTACGAGATACTTTTTCTTTACGTGTTCTTGGATCTAGTCCAAAATACTTTACGTTAAAAACGTCACCCATATTTACTACGTCAGTTACATTTTCTGTACGCTCCCATGCTAATTCACTTACGTGTAATAACACTTCGTTTCCTGGAGCATCCATATACTCTACAACAGCACCAAAATCTAACATTTTGATTACTTTTACTTCGTATGATTTTCCAACTTCAGGCTTAAACAATATAGCGTCTATTTTTGCCATTACAGCATCAATACCTGCGCTACCAACACCTAAAATTTCTACGATACCTTCTTCAGTCACTGGATCTTCGTTAATAACGATAGTTGTCTCAGTTTCTTTTTGCATTTCTTGAATTACTTTTCCACCAGGTCCAATTAAGGCTCCAATAAATTCGTTAGGAACACGTCTTGTAACCATAGTTGGTGCATGTTCTTTAACTTCTGCATTAGGAGTTTCAATAGTATCTGTTAATTTTCCTAAGATATGTAAACGACCATCACGCGCTTGTTTTAGTGCATTCACTAAAATCTCGTAGCTTAATCCTTTTACTTTAATATCCATTTGGCAAGCAGTAATACCTTCAGAAGTACCAGTAACTTTAAAATCCATATCACCAAGGTGATCTTCATCTCCTAAGATATCAGATAATACAGCGTATTTTCCAGATTCTGCATCAGAAATTAATCCCATTGCAATACCAGAAACTGGTCTTATCATTTGTACACCTGCATCCATTAATGCCATTGTTCCAGCACATACAGTTGCCATAGAAGATGAACCATTAGATTCTAATACTTCTGAAACAACACGAACTGTGTAAGGGCAATCTTCAGGAATCATTCCTTTTAAACCACGTTGTGCTAAATTACCATGTCCAACTTCTCTACGAGAGGTTCCACGAATTGGTCTAGCTTCACCTGTACAAAAAGGAGGGAAGTTATAATGTAAATAGAAATTCTCCTCACCTTCGTAAGATGGCATATCTATTTTGTTTGCGTCTCTAGACGTTCCTAAAGTAACTGTTGCTAATGCTTGCGTTTCTCCACGTGTAAATATTGAAGAACCATGTGTTGATGGTAAGTAATCTACCTCACACCAAATTGGTCTAATCTCATCCGTTTTTCTACCGTCTAAACGTAAACCTTCATCTAAGGTTAAATCTCTAATAGCAGCTTTTTCAGCTTTACGGTAATAATCTGAAATTAATCCGCCAAAATCTTCAGTTTCTTCTTCAGAAAAAGAGGCTTTAATATCTTCTTTTATTTCTTTAAACGCAGCAGTTCTTTCATGCTTAGAAGATCCAGCTTTTGCAATAGCATAAACCTTATCATAAGCCATGTCATGAATTTTCTTTGCTAAATCTGCTTCAACTCTTTCTCCTTCGTATTCACGAACGTCTTTCTTTCCGAATGCTTCAGCTAATCTTAATTGAGCTGCACACTGTACTTTAATAGCTTCGTGAGCAAACTTAATAGCATCTGCCATTTCGTCTTCAGAAATCTCATCCATTTCACCTTCAACCATCATTACAGAATCAGCACTTGCTCCAATCATCATATCGATGTCAGACTCTGCTAATTGAGCTCTTGTTGGGTTGATTACAAATTCACCGTTTATACGTCCAACTCTTGCTTCAGAGATAGCACATTCAAAAGGGAAATCTGATAACTGTATAGCTGCCGATGCTGCTAATCCAGCCATTGCATCTGGCATTACGTTTTCGTCATGAGACATTAACTGAATCATTACTTGCGTTTCTGCTGTATAATCTTTTGGGAATAATGGACGTAATACTCTGTCTACTAAACGCATTGTTAATACTTCGCCATCACTTGGTCTTGCTTCTCTTTTAAAGAAACCTCCAGGATAACGCCCTGCAGCTGCAAATTTCTCTCTGTAATCTACTGTTAATGGTAAAAAACCAAGATCTTTTTGTTCGTAATTGGAAACAACTGTACATAACATCATACATTTTCCTGAGGTAACAACAACAGAACCATGTGCCTGTTTTGCTAGCTTTCCGGTTTCGATAGTGATTTCTCTACCATCTCCAAGGTCAATGACCTCTTTAAATACTTTTGGAATCATAAATTTTTTAATTATTATTCAGATGATTAGTAGGTCATTCGGAATTTTGGGTTAAACATTGGTAGTTGTGTGTGTAGTAGTGTCCAATGAAAAACTATAATTAGCTTCTTCAAATTTGGAGTTTAGACTCTTCCAAAACGAGTTAATTTATAACAAAAAACCACGCTGTTAGGCGTGATCTTTATATTGAGATTATTTTCTTAATCCTAATTCTTTTACTATCGCACGATATCTTAAGACATCTTTCTTAGTTAAGTAATCAAGTAAGCTTCTTCTTTTACCTACTAACATTACTAACGAACGCTCTGTATTATAATCTTTACGATTGTTTTTTAAGTGTTGTGTTAAGTGCTCAATTCTATGAGTAAATAATGCAATCTGTCCTTCTGAAGAACCAGTGTTTTTTGCATCTTTACCGTGTTTTTTAAAGAGTTCCTCTTTAGCTTCTTTTGATAAATACATTCTAATATTATTGTAAATGATTGTTATGTACACGAAAGCTTATCTTTCGAGCGGCAAATATACGTTTTTTTGTTTAATTGCAAACTTTTTATGCAAAAAGACCTGTTGCCTTTTTTAAAAGAGGACAGGTCTTTAATATTTGCTTTGAATTTAATCCCTTAAAGGTTGATTGGTAATTAAATCTATGTATAAATTCACTTTGTTTTTTAGATCTTTTCGAAGTGTAATAAAATCTAAAAACCCGTGTTCTAATAAAAACTCAGAAGTTTGGAAACCTTCTGGTAATTCTTTTCCAGTTGTATCTCTAACAATTCTGGGTCCTGCAAAACCAATTAATGCTCCAGGTTCTGAAATATTAATATCCCCTAACATAGCAAAAGAAGCAGTTGTTCCTCCTGTTGTTGGATCTGTACATAATGAAATGTATGGTAATCCAGCATCTGCTAGTTGTGCTAGTTTAGCTGATGTTTTTGCTAATTGCATTAAAGATAACGCAGCTTCCATCATTCGAGCACCACCAGATTTTGAAATAATCATGAAAGGTATTTTCTTTTTTAAAGCATAATCTGCTGCTCGAGCAATTTTTTCTCCTACTACAGATCCCATAGAACCTCCAATAAAACTAAAATCCATAGCTGCAACAACTAAGTCGTTACCTTTAGATTTACCTACTGCACAACGTACTGCATCTGTTAATTTTGTTTTTTCCTGAGCTGCTTTTAAACGGTCTGGGTATTTTTTTGTGTCTTCAAATTTAAGAGGATCTTTAGAAGATAAATCTTTATCTAGCTCTTTAAATTTATTGTCATCAAATAATATTTCGAAGTACTCTTTACTTCCTATTCTAACGTGGTAACCGTCTTCTGGGCTTACGTAGAAATTTTTTGCTAGTTCTTCAGAATCAACAACTTTACCAGTAGGAGATTTGTACCACAATCCTTTTGGGATATCTTTTTTCTCTTCGGTTGAAGTTGTAATTCCTTTTTCTTTTCTTTTAAACCAAGCCATATTGATTTACTTTTTTAAGTTTTAAGATTTTAAAATTACCTAAAATCTTTGCTATTAGTTAGTTTTTGTCTTTATAAAACACAAGGATGCAAAACTACTATTTTTATCGATACAACTCAACATTTGATGTCGCTATCTGTTAGTTGGTTGTTTTTTTAAATAAAAAATCCCGTTTTAATTCTTTTAAAACGGGACTTGAAAGTGAAATATATTATTTTACAATGTGTTTACATTGTTTAAATCTTTAAATGCTTTTTTTAGTCTTTCTACAAAAGTTATTTCTCCTTCTCTTAGCCATTTTCTTGGGTCGTAATGCTTTTTGTTTGGAGATTCTGGACCATCTGGTGAACCAATTTGAGCTTTTAAATACTCTGCTTTTTCTCCCATATAATCACGAACACCTGTCATAAATGCATATTGCATGTCTGTGTCAATATTCATTTTAATTACGCCATAGCCAATTGCTTCTTGAATTTCTACTTCTGTAGAACCAGAACCACCATGAAAAACAAAATCGATATGATTGTGCTCTACACCATATTTTTTAGAGATATGCTCTTGAGAATTCTTCAAAATTTTTGGTGTTAATTTTACATTTCCTGGTTTGTATACACCATGAACGTTTCCAAATGCTGCTGCAATTGTAAATTGATCACTAACTTTACTTAACTCTTCGTATGCGTAAGCAACTTCCTCTGGTTGCGTGTATAGTTTATACTCGTCTACATTGCTATTGTCTACACCATCTTCTTCGCCACCTGTTATTCCTAATTCTATTTCTAAAGTCATGCCCATTTTGCTCATGCGCTCAAGGTATGTTTTACAAATTTCAATGTTTTCTTCTAGAGGTTCTTCACTTAAATCAATCATGTGTGAACTGTAAAGCGACTTCCCAGTTTCTTTAAAGTGTTGCTCGCTTGCATCTAATAAACCATCAATCCAAGGTAATAATTTTTTAGCACAATGGTCGGTGTGTAAAATTACAGGAACACCATAAGCTTCTGCCATTAAATGCACGTGTTTTGCGCCAGCAATAGAACCAGCAATTGCTGCTTTTTGATTTTCGTTACTTAATCCTATTCCCGCATTAAAAACGCCTCCACCATTAGAAAACTGAATTATTACAGGAGCATTTAAAGCTGCAGCTGTTTCTAAAACACCATTTATAGAATTTGAGCCAATAACATTAACTGCTGGTAAGGCAAAGCCTTTTTCTTTTGCTAATTTGAATATAGCTTGAACTTCTTTTCCTGTAGCTACTCCTGGTTTTATATTATGTGACATTATCTATTGTTTTAGTTGAAAATTGAGTCTCAAAAGTAAGCAATTTCTGAAGATTTTTTATTAAAATGAATAATAAAACTGCGAAAACGATGTAGTGTAATTAAGATAAATAGTTTTTAAAAAGGATAGTTTATACCTATATTATAAACAGCATTAGCAAAGTTATAATCTTTAAGCCAACGTTCTCCTTCTCTATAAGCTGGATCGTAGGTTTTAAAGCCAATATCACCTCTTAATATAAAGAAGTTAAAATCGTATCTCAAGCCAAAACCTGAGCCAATAGCTATATCTTTAATTGAGGATAATGAGTTAAAAGTTGATGCTTCATCGTCAACATCATCTAGAACATTCCAAATGTTTCCCGCATCCACAAATAAAGCACCATTTAGTGCTCCAAAAAGATTAAATCGATTTTCTGCGCTTAATGCAATTTTCATGTTTGCTTCGTTAAACTCGTTTAAAGATTCTGAGCTTCCAGGTCCCAAATCATAAGCAGCCCAAGCACGATTATCGTTAGCTCCACCACCAAAAAAACTTTTAAGAAAAGGAATGTTTCTAGAGTTACCATAAGGGATTGCAATACCAAAAAAAGAGCGAACAGCAATTACGTTTTTAGAACCTAAATCCCAATATTTAATATAGTCTAATTCTGTTTTAACATACTGAGAGAATGCAACGTTAAACAGTTCGTATTTATCATTATCATTCTTATCTAACCCTAAAATATTTGCCGTTGTTGCAAAAACATTTCCTGCTAATTCCACTCTTAATCTAAAAATAGAAAAGTCGTTGTCGAATAAATTATCACGTCTATCTTTTGTAAAACTAAAATTTGTGGCAAGAATAAGATTGTCTTCAGTTAATCTATCTTTTCTCTCGCTTATAGAATTAACATTTTGAAGATCAGTTGTAGAAATACCATTTACATTTCCGTTTAAAGCATCTTCAATAAATTGGTTGGCTTGAGTAGGTAAGGTTAAAGTTTCACCGCTGGATAAATATCCTGAATTTATAGCAACATCATTTAAATTATTAAATGCATTCTCATAAACATTAAAATAATTTCCTGTATTTAAATTTTTTACAAATTGAATGTTAAAAAGGTCTATTCTATTCGAGACCTTATCATTTGGAAACCACCTGTAATTAAAAGCTCCTGTAGCTGTTTGCCTATCTAAACCAACATTAGTTTGGCTTGTTGTAGCTAAACTAATTCTCGTGGATGGAAACATAGAACTTGGGATTATTTTTTCGGTATTGAAAGGAGAAAATAACCTTGGTATGGTTAATCTTAAATTAGCTCCAATTTCATTAATATCGAAAAATTGATCACTTTCATTTGAGCCGTCTTTAGAAGCACCAACAGAAGCGATACCAGAAAGCTCAAGAGTCTCTGCGCCTTTAAATACATTACGCATTAATATGCTTGGGTTTAAGGAGAAACCAATAGTTTGTATGTTACTTTGTGAGGCTTCGGCACTAAAACCAAGTGAGAAACGCTTTAATGGTGTTAAATAAATATTTGCTGTTAATGTGGTATCCTTAGTGTTTTCTATGTATTCTATTTTTGGGTACTTAAATGTTTTTAAGTTACTAATTCTTCTAGAAGTTAGTGTTTTGTTTTTGTCTCTAAACAGTGTTTTTGGTTTTATAAAAACAGCATCAGTAAGCATTTTAGCGTTGTAACGTAATTTTTCTTTGCTATATATACTGTAGCCATTATAATTTATAGTGTTTGTAATAGGTATATCTTTATCTTCAAAAGAGTTGTTTGTGTAAATGTTTACGTCTTTTACTTTGTAGATTTTAAAAGGCTCGTATAATGTAGTATCTTCTTTTGTAACTGGTTTTTCACTTATATATAATTCGACATTTATTTTTTTTGTTTTCTCTATACTATCCATTCTAAAAAGAATATTATCCTGAGAAAAATGGTAAACACCAGAGTTTCTTAACATTTCTGTAATACGATCTCTTTCAGCCAATCCATCATTTGTTCTATATTGTATGCTGGATTTAAATAAAGATTTGTTTGAGGTGTTTTGGTACAAAGAATCTATAATAGGTGTTTCTATTCTTGTTGTAAGTGAATCTATTATGTACGGCTCACCTGTGGTTACTCTGTAAGTAACTCTTGCTCTTTGGTTATCTTCTCTAATAGTTTCGAAATCTGTTTTAACATCGAGCCATCCATTATTCCAGTAGTAGTCTTCAAGTCTTTTAGCCGTTTTTTTAGATAATGTATCGTTTACAATAACAGGTGCTTCTCCTGTTTTTTTTAACCAATTGTTAAACCCAAGCTTCATTTTTTGACCTTGATTGAATTGTTTTTTAGACAAAAATTTAATCTGTCTTTTAGTTTGTTTTGGGTTATCAGCAATTTTTGCTTTTAAAATAGAGTCTAAATTTGGTCGTGTCCAATTGTAAATATAAAGTCTGGTTTTAAAATTAATAAAAGGAATGCTATTATTAGGTTTCTGAAATATAAGGTTAGTTATAGCCTCTTTTTCTTCAGGATTATTATTTACTAGTATTGTAGTTTTAGTTAGTAAATGTGCGTTTTTTGGCACACGCTTAACAGAGTTACACGAGGTTAGAAAACCAAAAATTAAAATAATAAATAGTATTTTTGAATCTTGTATTATCAATTAAGCGGTCTTTAAAAGGATTTGTTTCAACTTTATACTCTAATTTTAAATCACTAAGATTCAAAAATACATTTTTTAAATGCTATCAAAAAGCCAAATAAAATTAATAACACGTCTCAAACAAAAAAAACATAGAATTTTAGATGGTTTTTTTATTGCTGAAGGCATAAAAGTGATTAATGAACTTTTAGAATCTTCTTTAGAGTTACATCATTTATTTACAACTCAAATTTTCAAAAGTCATACCAAAAACGAAACTATAATTACAGAAGTAGAATTAAAGAAAATTAGTTTTTTAACAACACCAAATAAGGCTTTAGCAATTTTTAAAATACCTAGTCCAAAGGCAATTGATGCTAAAGGCTTAATTGTTGCTTTAGATAGTGTGCGAGATCCAGGAAATTTAGGTACAATTATTAGATTGTGTGATTGGTTTGGTATTAAAGAATTAGTATGTAGTAAAGAAACGGTAGATTGTTATAACCCAAAAGTAATACAAGCGACAATGGGTTCTATTACAAGAGTAAATATTAGTTACTTAGATTTACATACTTTTTTAGCTGAAGCTAAAACACCAATTTTTGGAGCTTTTATGGATGGTAAAAATATTTATAAAAGTGAATTGCCAAAAGAGGGCATTATAATTATGGGAAATGAAGCAAATGGTATTTCTGAAGCTTTAGAAAAACAAGTTAAAAAACGTATTGCAATTCCACGTTTTGGCGATTTACAAGCTACAGAGAGTTTAAATGTAGCAACAGCAACAGCAATTTTGTTGAGTGAGTTTAAGAGAGGTTAAGATTGAAAGTGACTACTATCTAAAAGTAAAATTAATAAAAATTCCTCGTGTTTGCATAGAATTAATATTACCAGTCCATGGACTATTAGGATCTACATCTCTTATTAACTCATCATTAAACGCAAAAACGCCACGAATTGAAGGTGAGAACTTAAACCAGTATAAGTAAAAATCGATGCCAAAACCAACTTCATAAAATTGGACACTTCTAGCAGTTCTAAATCTACCACCAGTATTGTCTTCTGGGTTTTTTTCGTTACTCGATAAGTTTAAAGATGTTGCAACGCCTACAGTAATATATGGTTTTAGGTTATTAACACGCTTTGTAGAAAGCCTCATTAATAATGGAATATAAACATAAGTAGATTTTATTTCACGTAAAAAATCTGATGGACTTAGGTCTTCTATTGGTATTCCTTCAAAATAGTTTTCTGGATATTGTAAATTTCTTGAGGCAATTACTAAGCCAGGTTCTAATCTAAAATTTACATAGTCGTTAACACTAACATCTGCCACTAAACCAACATTAAAACCAGTTGTTCTTATGGTTTCTATATCTCCTTTATTATCATTATAATCTATTTTAAAGTCTAGATTATTTGCACCAAAGTAATATCCCCAACTTAAAGATTGCTTATCCATACTTTGGTTATTCTGTACTTTTTCTCGACTAAATAATTGAGCTGAACAAACAGTACTTGCTGTAATACAGATAAATAGGGCAATTAGTTTTCTCATGTTATTTTTTTGATGCTGTATATATAGTTGACACTCCAAAAGTTTGTGGCAAGTCTTTAACATTTATAAACCCAATATTACGTAAAATATTGTTTAATGCTTCACCATAAGGAAAAACAGAAGCGCTTTCGCTTAAATATTTATAAGCAGTTTTGTCTTTAGAAAATAATTTACCTACAGTAGGCAAAATAACTTTAGAGTGGAATTTGTAACCTTGTTTAAATGGGAGTTTTGTAGGAACAGAGGTTTCAAGAATTACAAAAGTGCCTCCTGGTTTTAATACACGTAATATATCTTTTAGTCCATTATCTAGAGTTTCAAAATTTCTTACACCAAAGGCAACAGTAATAGCATCAAACGAGTTGTCTTCAAAAGGCATGTTTTCACTATCTCCAATAATCATTTCAATTCTATTGTCAAGATTTTTAGCAGTAATTTTAGTTTTCCCAATCTCAAGCATTCCGCTACTTATATCTAGTCCAATAATTTTATTGGCATTAGTTTCAGCAAGGTTAATGGCTAAGTCTCCTGTTCCAGTTGCTATGTCTAGAACAGTTTCAGGATTGGTGGCTTTTACTATTTCTACTACTTTTTTTCTCCATTTAATATCTATACCAAAAGAGATTACACGATTTAAACCATCGTACTCTCCAGAAATAGTATCGAACATTTTTGTAACCTGCTCTTTCTTGCTCAGATTACTATCTTTATAAGGGTTAACTTTTTTCAAAATAATTTTTTTGCAAATATAATACATTGCTTAACCTTTAAGAAACAAGAAAACAATTAATTAATTATCTTTGTCATTACTTTCATATATAACAAACAATGAAAATAATTATTGCTGGAGCTGGTGAAGTTGGATTTCATTTAGCAAAATTATTGTCTTACGAATCGCAAGAAATTACGTTAATAGACACAGATAGATCAAGTCTATCTTATGCAGATAACCATTTAGATATTAAAGTTCTAAAAGGTGATGCAACTTCTATAGCTATGTTAAAAGAAGCAAAAGTAGAAGGCAGTGACCTTGTAATTGCTGTTACAGCCTCTGAAACTACTAACATTACAGTTTGTGTATTAGCAAAGCAATTAGGATCTAAGAGAACTATTGCAAGAATATCTAATACAGAGTTTATAACACACAAAGACGAAGTTGGTTTTACACGTTTTGGTGTAGACGAACTTATTTCTCCAGAAGCTCTTGCTGCTTCAGAGATACAACTTTTGTTAAATCAATCTGCTTTTAATGAAAGTTACGAGTTTGAAGATGGTGCATTAACAATGGTGAGTTTAAATTTAGCAAGAACAGCTTCTTTTGTTGGAAAATCTGTTAAAGAGGCAGCACAACATTTTTCTGAAATTCACTTTGTGCCAATAGCAATTCAGCGTTTTGGAACACAATATACCATAATACCAAGAGGAGATACTCAGTTTAAAGAAGGTGACACTGTAGTCTTTATAACTAGTGCAGGAGGAGGAGATGAATTGTGTAAAATGACAGGAAAAACAAATACTGCTATTAAGGATGTCATGATTCTTGGTGGAAGTAAAATTGGTTACAAAACTGCACGGGATTTAAGTTTAAAACAGTTTAATGTAAAACTTATAGAAAACAATAGGGAGGTCGCTTTTGATCTTGCAGATACATTAGAAAAAGTATTAGTAATTAATGGAGATGGAAGAAATGTCGAGCTGTTAGAAGAAGAAAATATTAGCGATATGGACGCTTTTATTTCCGTAACTGGTAACTCTGAAACAAACATAATGTCTTGCTTAGTTGCAAAATCTAAAGGTGTTAAAAAAACTATAGCGTTAGTTGAGAATATGGATTATTTCGAGTTGTCTCAATCTATAGGGATTGATACTTTGGTAAATAAAAAACTGTTAGCAGCTAATAATATCTTTAGATATATTAGAAAAGGAGAAGTTGTAGCTATGACAAAGCTTAACAACATGAATGCAGAGTTGTTAGAGTTTAGAGTAAAGAGTGATTCTAAAATTTGTAATCAACAAATCAAGGATGTTTCATTTCCACGTTCTGCAATTATTGGAGGTGTTATTAGAGATGGAGAAGGACTTATTGCTTTAGGAAGTTTTAAAATTCAAGAAGACGATTATATAGTGGTTTGTTGTCTGCCAAGATCAATAAAAGAGGTAGAGAAACTGTTCTTATAAATTATTATGTCTAAAAGCCTTAAACTTAATTATAAAATTATTTTCCATTTTTTTGGACTGCTATTTCTTTTTAATGGTGGGTTTATGCTACTTTCAGCATTGGTAAGTTTAATTTACAAAGATGGTGTAACATTAAAACTGTTTTTATCAGGCTTATTAACATTAGTTATTGGTGTTTCTGCTATGGTTTTCACTCGAAACCATAAAAAGGAAATGAATAAACGCGAAGGTTACATAGTTGTAGCTTTTGGATGGATTGTGATGGCTTTATCAGGCTCCATTCCTTATGTTTTTACAGATGCTATTCCTGGTTTTACAGATGCTTTTTTCGAAACTATGTCTGGTTTTAGTACCACTGGTGCTTCTATATTAAACGATATTGAAGCAGTTCCTGAAGGTGTTTTATTCTGGAGAAGTCTAACGCATTGGATTGGAGGAATGGGTATTATTGTTCTAGCTGTAGCCATATTACCATTACTAGGTATTGGAGGAATGCAACTATTTGCAGCTGAAGCTCCAGGACCAAGTGCAGATAAATTACATCCAAGAATAACAGATACAGCAAAACGATTATGGTTAATTTATTTTGGTTACACAGCTGCAGAAACTATTTTACTTCAAGCAGCAGGAATGACCTTTTTCGATGCTATAAATCATTCTATGAGTACTTTGTCTACTGGAGGATTTTCTACTAAAAATGCTAGTGTTGCTTATTGGAATAATATGCCAATGGTGCAATACATTATTATATTTTTTATGTTCTTGGCAGGAACAAATTTTGTATTAAGTTATTTTGCATTTAAAGGAAAGATATCTAAAGTTTATAAAGATGAAGAGTTTAAACTCTACTTTAAATTTATAGCTATTTTTACCATTATAGCTGCTGTAATTATTTACTTTAATGCAGATATTAGTATCTCTTCTATAGATCATCCACAAGTTTTAGGATCTGGAGAAAGCGCTTTTAGACATAGTTTATTTCAAGTTTTAGCAATTATAACAACAACAGGATTTGTAACTGCAGATTATACACTTTGGACACCTTTTTTAACAGTTTTCTTCTTTGGGTTGATGTTTTTAGGAGGTTCTGCAGGTAGTACCTCTGGAGGAATTAAAGTAGTAAGACATTTAATAACAATAAAAAATGGATTTTTAGAGTTTAAGCGTGCCTTACACCCTAATGCTATATTGCCAGTGCGTTATAACAAGCGCTCTGTTACAGGAGATATTGTTTTTAATATTTTAGGATTCTTTATTTTATACCTCTTGTCTTTTATTGTTGGTTCACTAGGTTTTTCTATGATGGAAATTGACTTTGAATCTGCTATTGGATTGGCAGCTTCAAGTTTAGGAAATGTTGGTCCAGCTCTAGGAGCTTTTGGACCAGTAAATAATTATGCTGCTTTGCCACCAATAGGTAAGTGGTGGGCTTCATTTTTAATGCTTATTGGACGATTGGAATTGTTTACAGTATTGATTTTGTTGACGCCTTTCTTTTGGAGAAATAGATAAATTATTTATTTGATTTTTTTTCTTTTTAGTCTAATTCATAATTAGTTCAGTGTAACAATTCTAAGATTAACTCGTCGTAATAATATAATCACAAAATATATTATCATGCAATCAATCATCAAATCAAAACAACACATAACTTACACTGGTTTTTTAAATTCTAATTATAAATCCATAGTGAATGAGAATTTTAAATCTTTAAAAAACAATTCTATTTTTAGTTTAAAACAAGGTTTAAAAAGAGAACAATTTAAAAATTGCTGTTTTGTAGAAACAGGATTAAAACTTGTTTTGTTTTTTACAGGAATCATTATTGCATTTAATTAATCTACTAATTGATCTATTTAGTTTTTAAATTCTAAATTGTAACAATTTGTAATAAAATACTATTTATATATAAAGTAGCTTTTATTTAATTATAGTTTTTATACTTTAATTAAAACCAAATAGATATTTAGAATTTGCAAGTTCTTAATCAGCATATCTATTCATTTAACTTATTGTTTAATGCCGAAAATATTTTCGGAATAATATTTAGAACTTATTGGCGGAGGAGGATTAATGGCAGCAGCAAATCAATCTTTAGACGCTAACCGTAAATTGGTTGGTAAGCTTAAGGAGAGTAGATTTAGCTTTATTCATACTAGTACAGAAAAAACCGAATATGATTTACCTAAAGCTTCACCTGAGGCTTTAAAAAGAATTCAGAATAAATTAGAACGAGAAAATAAATCAAGAAAGCAAAAACGGTTGTTATTAATTGGTGTTTTAGCAATTTTATTGGTTTTCGTTTTTAATATATTTTCTTTTGTACTGATTAAATTTACCTACTAAAAAACTAAACTATATTTATAAAAACAGAGAGAAATCATGAGCTTTGGAATTGTATAGTCTGCAATAGCTTCAATGAAAAATAACAGAAGTTTTTTGTCTAAAAGAGATAAGTTAAAGAATATATTAAGTACTTCTAAAAAAAGAATAACAGAATATAATCTACCAAAATCTACACCAGAGAGGTTGAAACGTATCAAGAATATAATGTAATGTGAAAATAAATTGAGGCAGCAAAAACAATTTGCACTCATTGGATTATTTACCTTGATTTTAGTTTTAGCCTTTGTTTACATTATGTTATAAAAAAAGCATCTAAATTGATTTTAGAGGCTTTTGTACTATTAAGGTTTGATTTATTTATACTAATACAGCCTTAATTCTCTTAACTGCTTCTTTAATTTGTTCTTGCGAAGCAGCATAACTTATTCTTATACAATCTGGATTTCCAAAAGCATCACCAGTTACTGTTGCAACAAGTGCTTCTTCTAAAAGGTAAAGAGAAAAATCTGTAGCATTATTTATGTTTGTTCCGCGTAATGTTTTTCCAAAGAAAAAAGAAACATCTGGAAACACATAAAAAGCACCTTCTGGTGTATTGGTTTTAAAACCTTCAATATCTTCTAATAAATTTAAAACCATATCACGACGAATCTTAAACTCGTCAATCATATAACCAACAACACTAGAATCTGCTTTTAAAGCAGTAATAACAGCGCGTTGTGCAATACAATTTGTACCACTTGTTACTTGACCTTGCATTTTGTTGCAGGCACGAGCAATCCAATCTGGAGCACCAATAAAACCAACTCTCCAGCCTGTCATTGCAAAGGCTTTAGAAACACCATTTACGGTTACCGTTCTATCAAACATGCCATTAATACTAGCCATGCTAGCATGTGGTTTTCCAGTATAGTTTATGTGTTCGTAAATTTCATCTGAAATAACATATATGTTTGGGTATTTTACTAAAACTGAAGCCAAAGCTTCTAACTCTTCTTTGCTATATAAAGATCCACTTGGGTTACAAGGTGAGCTAAACCAGAGCATTTTTGTTTTTGGCGTAATGGCTGCTTCAAGTTGTGAAGCTGTCATTTTAAAATCGTTTTCTATAGATGTTTTTACTTCTACAGGAACGCCTTCTGCTACTTTTACAATATCGCTATAACTAACCCAATAAGGACAAGGTAGTATAACTTCGTCTCCTTTGTTTAGTAGCACTTGTGCTACGTTATATAAAGATTGTTTAGCTCCAGTAGATACTACTATTTGTGGTAACGTATAAGTTAGGCTGTTGTCGCGTTTAAACTTAGTTATTACAGCTTCTTTTAATTCTACATAACCATCTACAGGTGTGTAAGAATTGTAATTTTCGTTTACAGCTTCTATAGCTGCATTTTTAATAAAATCTGGTGTGTTAAAGTCTGGTTCTCCCAAACTTAAACCTATAATGTCTTTACCTTCTGCTCTTAGCTCTCTTGCTTTTGCTGCCATAGCTAAAGTAGCAGATGTGGACATGTTTGTAATTCTATCTGAAAGTAGGCTCATTGTTAATTGTTGGTTTGTTGAAATGCAAAAATAGTTAAGCCATATTAGGCTTCATACCTAATACTTTTAATTGTTGATAGTGTTCTCCTATTGCTTTCCAAATAGTGTTGTATTCGTTGTAAGGCAAACTAAATTCTTTTGCAGTTTCTTTAACAATTTTTGCTATGTTTTTGTAATGTACATGACTAATATGCGCAAATAAGTGATGTTCAACTTGTCTATTTAATCCACCTGTGTAAAATTCTACTAACCAGTTTTTAGGAGAAAAATTTGAAGTAGTAAATAATTGATGGATAGCCCAAGTGTTTTTCATATTGCCATTTTCGTCTGGAATAGGCATTTCTGTATTAGGCATAACATGTGCTAATTGAAAAACAACACTTAAAATCATTCCTGCAGTATAATGCATTATAAGAAAGCCTATTAATACTTGCCACCAGACATAGCCTATAGATAATGGTAAAATAACCCAAATTGTGTAATAAACTATTTTACCAATAATTAGCTTAGTCCATTGTGTTGCTGGTTTTGGGAATTTACCATAAGATAGTTTTCTCTTAAGATAAATGTAAGTTTGTATAAAGTCTGTAGTTATAGCCCAGTTTACAGTTAATAATCCATAAAGTAAAAAAGCATAGTATTTTTGATATTGATGGATTTTTAACCATTTAGAATGTTTAGAGAAACGAATTATTCTTCCAGCATCTATATCTTCATCATGTCCTTGAATATTAGTGTAGGTATGGTGTAATACATTGTGTTGTACTTTCCAGTTATAATCGTTTCCAGCTAGAATATGGATGCTACTTCCCATTAATTTATTAACCCATTTCTTACAAGAAAAAGAACCATGATTGGCATCATGCATAACATTCATGCCAACTCCAGCCATACCAATACCTATAACCATCATAGATAATATTTGAAGCCAAGTAGGCAACTCTACTATTAATATAAGAACCAGAGGACCAAGTAATAATGTAAACATTACTATGGCTTTAAGATACAATTTCCAATTACCAGTTTTCTTAATGTTATTTTCTTTAAAGTAAGTATTAACACGCTTGTTTAGTGTCTTGAAAAACTTGGCAGAGTCTTTTCTTGAAAAAGAGATTGTTTGTTTTTTCATGCTATTAATTTTTTTTTATTTAGAGCTATAATTTTTTAGTAAAAAATATAACAACAAAGATAAATAATAATGACGTGCTTATAAATAAATTTATCATAAAAATGCACAATAAATTTCTCTACTTTTGTGCAAAATTTAAAAGTATGGAGTTAATTCTTAAGTATTTTCCTAACCTTTCTGAGGATCAGATTAATAAGTTTATTAAACTAGAATCTTTGTACCAAGATTGGAATTTAAAAATAAACGTTGTTTCTAGAAAAGATATAGACGAGTTATATCTGCGTCATGTGTTGCATTCTCTTGCTATTGCAAAGGTTATGGCTTTTAAAGATGAAACTAAAATTATAGATGTTGGAACTGGAGGAGGATTTCCTGGAATTCCATTAGCAATATTATTTCCAGAATGCGATTTTCATTTGGTAGATAGTATCGCAAAAAAACTTAAAGTTGTAAATGAGGTTGCAGAAGGATTAGGTCTTGAAAATGTAAAAACAACACATTCTAGAATAGAAGATATAAAAGGAACTTACGATTTTGTTATTAGTAGAGCTGTTGCTGCTATGCCAACTTTTGTGCATTGGATAAAAGGAAAAGTTGCCAAGCAACATAATAACAATCTTAAAAACGGTATACTTTACCTTAAAGGAGGCGATTTAACTCAAGAATTACAAGACTACAAAACGGCTACTGTTTATAACATATCAGATTTTTATTCCGAAGATTTTTATGAAACTAAAAAAGTAGTACACTTACCCATTAAATACAAGGTTTAAACATAATAAAGTCAAGCTTTCTACTAGATTAAGTTTATTAAAATGTTATCAAATTTAATCTAAAGCTAGAATTCTTGTACATACTTAAATAATCTCGTACTTTTGCAGGCCAAAAAACTAAAGGTTTTTCGTGTAAAAATTAATGTAAATAATTAGCTCTCTTTTATGTGAGAGCATGTAAAATAAATATTTAAATGAGTCCAGCAGGAAAATTAACGTTCGACGTTTTAATAGAAATACCAAAAGGAAGTAGAAATAAATACGAATACGATTTTGAATTAGGCAAAATACGTTTCGATCGTATGTTATTTTCTTCAATGATGTATCCTGGAGATTACGGTTTTATTCCAGAAACATTAGCATTAGATGGAGACCCATTAGATGTTTTGGTTATGGGTACAGAGCCAACATTTCCAATGTGTGTTGTAGAGGTAAAGCCAATAGGTGTATTCCATATGGCAGACGAAAAAGGACCAGACGAGAAGTTAATTTGTGTTCCAGTAACAGATCCTATTTGGAACAGTTATAACGATATCAACGATTTAAATCCACATAGAATTAAAGAAATTACACACTTTTTTCAAGTATACAAAGATTTAGAAAAGAAAAAAGTTGACGTTGGTGGTTGGGGAGACGCAAAAGAAGCCTATGATATTTTAAATAAATGCATAGACCGTTACGAAACTAGTGAGCACAAAAAAACAGGTAATTTTACAATTTAATTATTGCCTATCCACAAAAAAAAGCCTTTTAGAACTTATTTTTAAAAGGCTTTTTACATTTAAAACTAATTACTTACTATATTTGTGCTGTGTTACAGTTAACAACATTTTTATTTATCGGAGGTCAAGAGTTTATTTTAATTATTCTTGCTGTAGTTATGATTTTTGGCGCAAAAAACATACCTGAAATCGCTAGAGGTTTAGGTAAAGGTATGCGTATGCTTAAAGATGCTAGTAATGATATTAAAGGCGAGATTACTAAAAGCGCTGAGAAAAACGGATTAGACACAAGTATTACAAAAGACGTACAAGACGAACTTAAAAAAGTAAAAGACGACTTAGAAGATTTTACTGGTTCTATAAGTAGAAAAATGTAATCTTAATTATTATACTCTTTTCTGAATAGGTTTTTATTAATTATTGAAATTAATATTTAATTCAAAGCCCAAATTAATGCTTTCTCTTTTGTAGCTCTAAATATGGTATTGTATTTTTCATTAGGCTCATTAGAATATTTCCAAATTAAAGAGTCTTGAGTATTTTTTTTAAAAGCCTTTGCAAAGCTTTCTAGTTTTATAAATTTTTGAAAAGGTGTTAATAGTAAATCTTTAATCATCTTTTATATCTTATTAAATGTTTTAAATTAACTAGGAATAGATTTTAAATTTTCCTGCTAATAGTTAATCCATCTCTAATAGGTAACACAACAGTTTCAAACCTAATATCTTCTTTTAAAAGCGTATTGTAATCTAAAACGGCTTTTGTCATTTTATCTTTTGGGTTTAATTTTTCAATAACCTTACCACTCCACAATACATTATCTGATAAAATTATGCCACCAGGATTTAACTGGTCTACAATTAAGTTGAAGTAATTAATATAATTGTCTTTATCGGCATCAATAAAGACCAAATCAAATGTTTTTTTAAGTTCAGGAATAATATCTAAAGCATTTCCTAAATGCTGAATTATTTGTGTTCCATATATAGATTTATCAAAAAAAACACGTTGAAAATCGAAAAGTTCTTCATTTACATCTATAGTATCAATTTTGCCTTTGTTTTTTAATCCTTCTGCTAAACACAATGTTGAATAGCCTGTAAAAGTACCAATTTCTAATATGTTTTTTGGGCTTATTAATTTTGAGATCATACTCAATACACGACCTTGGTAGGGACCACTAGACATTCGTGGTTGTAATATTTTCTGGAATGTTTCTCGAGTCAATTGTTGTAATAGTTCTGGTTCATTTTCAGAATGTGCCACCACATAATTGTCAAGTTTTTCTGGAATAAAATGCATGAGTCAATTTTAAATTATGCTATACAATACTACAACAATAAGTATAATCGTAATTATTAAATAGGCAGCACCAAGTGACATTGCTTTAGTTCTACGATATTTATCTATTATATCCTCATTCTTGTCATTATACATTATCCTAATATACGTTTAACCAATTTATCTTTAGCAGCTTGATCATCACCACACAACCATTGTACTACATTGTTTTCCCAAATGTCATCATGTTCGGTTTTAGTAATAATTTTTCTTTCTATTGCTAAATCTAAAATCTTTCCTGGATAAGAACTTTGTTTTTCACTCTCCATTTCTCCTAAAGGATATGGATCGTCAAGACCCATAATGACTTGTTTAGAACCTTGGTTTCTAATTAATAATTCTAATCCGCCAGTGTCGTGTACTAAAGTATCGAAAAAAATGTTTTTGTGTCCAACCGCTTTTCTTGGATGTGTTTTGCCTTCAAATAAATCTGGTCTTCCATCAAAACCTTGAATACGTCTTCCTAAGTTTATTTGTGCTAATTGTCCGCCATGCGCAAAACAAGTACGCATATTTGGATACTTATCTGCATAACCATTTAAGGTTAGAAAGTGGTATGCATCTGCACATTGTGCTAACATCCAAATTAAATGAAAACGCCAAGAGGTGTTTTCTAGTTTTATAAATTTTTCACCATCGTATGGATGAATTTCTACAGCAAGATTGTATTTGTTAGCCAATTCAAAAATAGGCTCGTTTTCTTCGTCAAAAATGCAACGCCAAGTACCAATAGTGTCCATATAATGTGTTGGTAAACATAAAAGTTGCATACCCAATTCTTCTACACAGCGCTCAATTTCCCAACAGGCACCACGCACAAAACCAGGATGTACAACAAAGCCACAGGTAAATTTACTTGGGTTTTCGCGTTGAACTTTTGCATTAAAATCGTTCTGAAACTTTAGCGCTTGCTTCATTTCTTCTACACGCAAACCATTACCATATAACTGCGATAAATTAAGTACAACAGCATGATCCAATTTATTACGTTTCATCCATTCTAGTTTTTCGTCTAAGAAAAAGCTAGAATCTGTTACAGGACGGCTCCAGTCTTTTTGAAGCATGAATTTTCGATCTTTATCAACCCAAAAAATACCTTTATCTTGCATAAACTGAGGTATTTCCTCGGGATATGGTAATAAATGTGAGTGGCCGTTAATTCTAAGTTTGCGTTTTTCCATTTTGTCTTTCCTGCGAATGCAAAAATCTTATTAATGTCTTCTGTTACAATATACAAATTGCATTGCCAAAAGGCTCGCAATTACAAGTTGGTTTTTGTTTATTTTACTTTGCTAGGTGGTTGCATGACTGTACTACATTTTTTGCAAGTCCGTTTTTTTTCATTGTTGTAAAATTTATCAAAAATTACAGGCATATCAGTTTCTATATTATCAAGTTTAAACTTTTTCTTATATAACTTCTCATTGCAATTTTCGCAATACCACACAAGTGCATCCTTCATTTTTTTAGAACGTGGATATTCTATTACTAAACCAACAGTATTTGCTCCACGTTGCGGAGAATGTGGCACTTTTGGAGGTAATAAATAAATATCACCTTCCTTAATGTGTACATCTTTTGGCGTGTCTCCATCCATTATTTTTAAAACCATATCACCTTCTACTTGGTAGAAAAATTCAGGTGTTTCGTTATAATGGTAATCTTTTCTATTATTTGGTCCGCCAACAACCATAACAATAAAATCGCCATCATTCCATACACACTTATTACCAACTGGGGGTTTTAATAAATGTCTATTCTCATCTATCCAAGCTTTAAAATTTAGGGGAGACACTAGTTTACTCATGGTTTTATATTTTGGGCGTTACCCTAAAAAGGGTCAGGCTTTTTGCTATATCTTTTTTTTAAACTTGTTCTCGATACATTTTGTTCATACTTCACAAAACACTCGAACTTACGTTTAAAAAAAAGGATGTCGCTTCAATCCTTAACGCAGATTAATCAATTCAATAAAAATAGGAATAAAAAACGAATTAGAGAATTATAAACTCTTTGTTCTTCCTCCGTCTACAGGTAGGTTTATGCCATTAATATATGCTGCACGTTCGCTGGCTAAAAATGTTATGGCATCGGCCAATTCTTCTGGTTTTGCAAAACGCTTAGCTGGTACAGCGCTTTTCATTGCATTTGCAGACTCTTCTTCGGTATTTCCAGATTTAGCAGACTTGTTTTTTATTATTTCTGCTAAACGATCTGTTCCTGTTGCTCCAGGTAGTACATTGTTTACTGTAATACCAAATTGGCCAAGTTCGTTGGCTAATGTTTTACTCCAATTAGCAACTGCACCACGAATGGTATTGCTAACTCCAAGGCCATCTAAAGGTTGTTTAACCGACGTAGATATTACATTTATTATACGCCCATATTTTTCATCTTTCATGAACGGTACGACAGCTTGTGCTAACACATGATTACATTTTAAATGTTGTGTAAAAGCATTTTCAAATTCGTCTATGGCTGCTGAAAATACTGGTCCGCCTTTTGGACCTCCAGTATTATTAACAAGGACATGGAAACCGTGATTTCTAGAAACATAGTCTGTAACTCTGGCTTTTAATTCTGAAGGATTAGAAAAATCTGCTACTATATAATCGTGATTTCTGTGTTGAGGTAATTCTGCTAAAGTCACTTTTAGTTTCTCTTCGTTTCTAGCAATAAGGGTGACTTGCACACCTTCTTCTGCTAATGCAATTGCTGTAGCTTTTCCTATTCCTGCTGTGCTTCCGCAAACTAATGCGTATTTGTTGTTTAGATTTAGATTCATTTCCATCCCAACCTTCTCTAAGGGAAGGCGTTTTGTTAGTTGTTAATATTTTATTTCGTTTTATTTTTCCAGAAGAGTGTCTTCCCTTTGGGAAGAATCTGATGGGATTTTAATATTTTATACAAACATTCTTAGCTTCGGTGAAAAAGCGTAGCGCTTCAAATCCGCCTTCACGACCAACACCAGATGCTTTTACACCACCAAAAGGTGTTCGTAAATCGCGCATCATCCAGGTGTTAACCCAAACAATTCCTGCTTGTAGTTGGTTACTTAATTGCATCGTTCTTTTTAAATTGTTAGTCCAAAGTGTTGCAGAGAGTCCATACTTTACTTTGTTGGCCATTTGTAACACTTCATCTTCACTTTTAAATGGCATGATAGTAACTACTGGTCCAAAAATTTCTTCTTGGTTTACTCTACATTCGTCAGATTCTACTTCTATTACGGTAGGTTCTAAATAATAACCGTTTTCGTATCCTTTTACAGTCACTTGATTACCGCCGCAAAGTATTGTCCCGTTTTCAGCTTTAGCAATGTCTATATATTCTTTTACTTTTTCTAAATGTGGTTTAGAAACTAATGCGCCAATATTTGTTGCTGCTTCAGTGGGATGACCGACTTTTAAAACCTTTACTTTTTCAATAAAATCTTTTTTAAATTTCTCATAAATAGAAGCTTCTACAAAAATTCTGCTTCCGCATAAACAAATTTGCCCTTGATTTGCAAAAGATGATCTTACAGTTGTATTTAACATGTCTTCATAATCACAATCTGCAAAAATAATATTTGGGTTTTTTCCACCTAATTCCAAAGAGAGTTTTTTAAATAGTGGAGCCGCTACTTTTGCAATATGAGCTCCTGTTGCAGTACCACCTGTAAAACTAATGGCTTTAATATCTTCATGTTCTATAATGGCTTGACCTGTTGTTGTGCCTAATCCATGGACGATGTTTAATACACCTTTTGGTAGGCCTGCTTGGTTGCAAATTTCTCCTAAAAGAAAAGCGGTCATTGGTGTTACTTCGCTTGGTTTTGCAACTACACAGTTTCCTGCTGCAATTGCAGGTGCAATTTTCCATGTAAAGAGATAGAGTGGGAGGTTCCAAGGAGAAATACAACCTACAACTCCAATAGGTTGGCGTAAGGTGTAATTTATTGCTTCGCCAACACTTTCGTGGCTTTCACTTGCAAATTGAGTAATGGCATTTCCGAAAAATCTAAAATTACTAGCTGCTCTTGGTATGTCTATAGCTTTAGCCAGACTGACAGGTTTGCCATTATCTTTACTCTCTGCTTCTGCAAAACGATCAAGATTGGCTTCTAGTAATTCGGAAATTTTAATTAATATTCTGCTACGCTCTTCAAAAGTAGTTTGAGACCAAATAGGAAAAGCAGACTTTGCAGCTATATACGCGTTTTCTATATCTTCTTTTGTCGAGTTAGGAATTTGTCCGTAGATTTCTCCATTACTAGGATTATAATTGTCTATCCAGTGATTACGAATTGGGTTATGAAATGTTCCGTTTATGTAGTTTTGAATGTTCATAATTTTATGATGGCTATATATAAGAATAACTGTTATTAATTTATTAATTCAATTTCTTTTTCAATGGTGTCTACAGAATTACTTCCAATATAAACTTTGAAATCACCAACTTCTGTAATAAAATCTCCGTCATTATTATAAAAGCCTAATAAGTTTTTGTTTAAAACAAAATTAACGGTTTTTGTTTCTCCTTTTTTTATTGCAATGAGTTCGAACCCTTTTAATTCTTTAACTGGTCTAGTAATGCTTCCAACGAGATCTCTTATATATAATTGAACAACTTCCTTTCCATCAAAATTGCCAGTATTCGTTACATCTATAGATAATTCTATTGTTTCATTTAATTTAAATTTAGAGCCATTGATTTTAAAGTTACTATATTTAAATTTGGTATAACTTAATCCGAATCCAAAAGGAAATAATGGCGTGTTTTTAGAATCGCTATAATGTGACCAAAAAACATTATCTCCATCATTAGAAGGTCTTCCTGTATTTTTGTAATTATAATACAGTGGCAGTTGACCTACATTTCTGGGAAAGGACATGGGTAATTTTCCGCTAGGATTATAATCACCATATAATACTTCTGCTATAGCATTACCAGATTGCGAACCTAGTTGCCATGCTTCTACAATTGCTGGAATATTTTTTGTAGCCCATTCTATTGCTAATGGCCTACCATTATTTAAGACTAGAACTATGTTTTTATTAACTTTAAAAATGGCTTCTAATAATTCTTGTTGTAATCCAGGTAATCCTAAGCTTGTTCTACTTCTTCCTTCGCCACTTTGGAAACCATGTTCACCAAGAACCATTACAACAATATCTGACTCTTTTGCTGCTTTTATAGCTTCGGGAAACTTAGATTTATCGTTTTGATTAATAACTACTTCGTTAACAAATGAAGCTTGTCCAATTATTAAATCAACACCTTTTTGGTAGTTTAAGGTATTTCCATCATACTTTTGCATGCCTTCTAAAACAGATACTGCAGTGTTATCATCTGATGCAATTCTCCAACTCCCTAGTGGGCTATTTTTATCGGCAGCTAAAGCACCAATAAGAGCGATTTTTTGTCCTTCTTTTTTAAGTGGAAGTATATTGTTTTCGTTTTTTAGAAGCACAATAGATTTTTTTGCTATATATAAAACCGCTTCTTGATGTTTAGGATTGTAAAGCGTATTTTTTTCATTTTTAATATCACAATATTTATAAGGATTATCGAATAAGCCTAATTCAAATTTAACTCTTAAAATACGTCTAACGGCATCATCTATTATGGATTCTTTTACATCTCCATTTTTCACCAATTTAGCTAGCTCTTCAACATAAGCATAGCCTTCCATATCCATATCTGAACCTGCATTAACAGCTATTTTAGATGCTTCCTTACTGTCTTTTGCGTGTCCCCAATTTATAAGTTCTCTTATGGATGCCCAATCTGAGACTACAAATCCTTGAAAATTCCATTTTCCTTTTAAAATTTCTCTTTGTAAATAAGAATTACCAGTTACTGGTATGCCATTGAGTTCATTAAAGGAATTCATAAATGTTTTTACATCTGCTTGTACGGCAGCTTCAAAAGGAGGTAATACAATATTGTGTAACGTGGAAGCACCAATATCTACTGTGTTATATTCTTTTCCGGCCTCCACGAATCCGTAAGCAGCAAAATGTTTTGCGCAAGCAGCAATAGTATTAGTAGCTTTTAAATTGTCTCCCTGAAAACCTTTTATTCTTGCAGTAGCAATTTTGCTAGCTAAAAATGGATCTTCTCCAGCACCTTCCATAACGCGTCCCCATCTTGCATCTCTTGTGATGTCTACCATAGGCGCAAATGTCCAATTAATACCTGCGGATGAAGCTTCTGTGGCTGCCACTCTTGCGGATTTTTGTATGGCATCTAAATCCCAACTGGAGGCTTCTGCTAGAGGAATAGGGCTGAGTGTTTTGAAACCATGAATAACATCGAATCCAAATAATAAAGGAATTCCTAAACGTGTATCTTCTACTGCTATTTTTTGAAACGCTCTAACGTGTTCAACGCCTTTTACATTTAGCATTGCTCCAACCAAGCCTTTTTTTATATGCGTATATTTAATTTCTGCACTTCCGTTTTTTGGTGCTGGACCCGTTACATCCCAAAAGTCACTATATTGATTCATTTGACCAACTTTTTCTTCTATGGTCATAATATGTAATAATGAATCAATTTTATTTTCAATTTCAACCTTTTGTCCGGTTGTTTTATGTATTAAACTATTATTCTGTTTAGTACTGCTTTTTTTACAGCTAGATATAGAAAATAGAGATAGAAGCAAAATAGTTATGTACTTTAATGTATTTCTCACAGATAAGAATTTTATTATTTATCGCGTTTTATAAGCCATTACTTTAATTTCTACTACCAAATCTGGATGCGGTAATTGGTGCACTGCTACTGTAGTTCTTGTTGGTCCTGTTTCTTTATCAAAAAACTCTCCATAAGCTTTGTTATAACCTGCAAAGTCATTCATGTTTACTAGAAATGAGGTGACGTCTACAACATCTTTTAAACTAGCTCCAACCTTTTTAAGATTGGTATCTATGTTTTTTAAAACCTCACGCGTTTGTACTTCTGCGTTTAGTCGTTTGGTTCCCATGTTGTCTATAATATCGACTCCTGCAATGGTATTATCCGCTCTACGTGAACTTGTTCCAGAAACGAAAATAAAATCGCCAACGCGTTTGGTGTGAGGATATGCGCCTCTTGGTGTTACTTTTGTTCCTTCTGAAATAGGGATCTCATTTTTTTTACTCATAATATGTTTATTTGTGTCATTGCGAATTATGCCTTTTTGCATTATGTGGCAATCTCTTCTTTTTTTTATTTCTGTTCATTTTGTCTTGATGCATTACTGAATTTAAAACACTGTTTTAAATGAAAGTACATTGCGGATCAAAACCAAAAATTCATATTGAAATGAGGAAATTCCTGTAGAACACTCACTTTTCGGAATTTCGTGCTTAAAGCTTCACTTTGCTTATCCATCAAACTTCGTTTGGGTATCTTCAATTTAAAATATATTTTAAATTTCAATAGCGTTCATTATTTCTAAATTTCAATGTTCAATTCTGCGAATTGATTTAGGACTTTCACTTTTAAAATGTTTTTGTGTTGTCCAA
The DNA here is from genome assembly GCF_037625555.1 of Lacinutrix sp. Classification (GTDB taxonomy): domain Bacteria; phylum Bacteroidota; class Bacteroidia; order Flavobacteriales; family Flavobacteriaceae; genus Lacinutrix. The sequence goes on along the minus strand of NZ_JASJHV010000129.1, from coordinate 20,220 downwards.
GTTATTTTTATTTTTGCTTACTGCTTACTGCTTACTGCTTACTGCTTACTGCTTACTGCTTACTGCTTACTGCTTACTGCTTACTGCTTACTGCTTACTCTTTTAATCCAGCAATTTTATCGTCTTGTAAAATGGCTTGGGTTTCTTCTTGTACTTTTTTTAATAGAATTTTTAAATTTTCTTCTGTCATGTCGAGTGTAGTCGAGATCTCTTTTTCTACAATCAAATTTAAAATAGCTTTGTCTTGTGCTCTTCCTTTTTTCATGGCTTTAGAATAAGGAATATCTTCTTTAAAAGTGACCATAGAATATTTAGAGAAATAGGCGTTTGGAAATTCTTTTTCTAAAGCCATTTCCAAGATACGCTTTTCTTTAAATATTGGATTTGCAACGTGATCTCGCATTTCGTAATAATTATCAATTGCTAAATCTGCAATAGCGTCTGTATCTACTTTACGTGTTTTTTCGTAAATTTTAAAAATGGTTTCCCAATCGCCTTCATGTGCTTCTAAAATGGCATCAAAAACGGCAACATCTTCAAAAGAAGCATTCATGCCTTGCCCATAAAACGGTACAATAGCATGTGCTGAATCACCTAATAGAATATTTTTATTTTGGTTGTGCCAAGGCGAACATTTTATGGTCCCTAAAGGACCTGTTGGATTATTGAAAAATTCTTCAGTAATATTTGGAATTAATGCTAAAGCATCTGGAAACTGTGTTTTAAAGAATTTTGTAATCGTCTCTTCTGTGGTAAGGTTATTAAAATTATATTCACCTTCATCGTAACTTAAAAATAGCGTTACTGTAAAACTTCCATCTAGATTTGGTAAAGCAATTACCATATATTCTCCTCTTGGCCAAATATGTAAATAGTCTTTACTTATTAAATGTTTTCCGTATTTTGAAGCCGGAATTTCTAATTCTTTATAGCCATGGGTTAAATAATTTTGTGAAAAACTAAATAAAAATTTGCGTTCTAAATAGTAGGCTTTACGGAGTGATGATCCTGCACCATCTGTACCAAAAAGAACATCACCTGTAACTTCAGTTTCGGCTTTAGTAACATAATCGTAAAGTTGTGCTGAATTATTTTCGATGTCAATACTGTTGCACTTTTTATTAAAATGAAAGGTTAAGTTGTCGTATTTATCGGCTTCTGTAAGTAATAAACCATTTAATTCTCCTCTAGAAATAGAGTTGATAAATTCGCCTTCACGACCAGAGTAATTTGAAGGAAATGTGTTGCCTTCTATATCGTGTACTAATCTTCCATACATAGGTATGCAAAGTGGTTTTACTTTGTCTTCTATTCCTGCTAATCGTAAGGCTTTTAAACCACGATTTGATAGTGCTAAGTTAATTGAGCGTCCTGCAGAAATATCTGTAGTACGAAGGTCTGGTCTACTTTCGTAAACGTTAACAGTGTAACCTCTTTGTGCTAAACGTAATGCTAGTAAAGAGCCACAAAGTCCAGCTCCAATAATTAGTATGTTGTCTTTTTTACTCATTTAATAGTTCTTTTAATTTTTCCACCATTCTAAATACATCTTCAAACGTATTATACAAAGGTACAGGTGCGCAACGTATTACGTCTGGTTCTCTCCAGTCGGTAATAATATGTGCTTCGGTTAATTTTTTGTGTAAACTTTTATCAGCATCTTTTACTTGAATAGATAATTGGCACCCTCTTTCTTTAGGATTTGTTGGTGTTATTATCTTTATTTTATTGTTGTTTAATTCGTTAATTAAAAACTCGAAATAACCAGTTAATTTTTCGGATTTCTCCCTAAGTGCATCCATACCAACCTCGTTAAACATATCTAATGAAGCTTTAATTGCTGCCATAGATAATATTGGTGGATTGCTAAGTTGCCAACCTTCTGCTCCTGGAATTACATCCAATGGTTGTCTCATGTTAAAACGTGTTGCTTTATTGTGGCTCCACCAACCTGCAAAACGTTTTAGTTTTTTGTTGTGAGCATGCTTTTCGTGTACAAAAAGGCCACCCAAACTTCCTGGTCCAGAGTTTAAATATTTGTAAGTACACCAAGCTGCAAAATCTATTCCAGAATCATGAAAATCTGGTTTTATATTTCCTGCTCCATGTGCTAAATCTATACCTACCATACAATTTTTTGCATGACCTAATTTTGCTATTTTTTTTATGTCTAAATATTGTCCTGTGTAATAATTTACACCTCCAATAAGTAATAATGCAATCTCGTCTCCTTGTTCTTCAAGAATAGTTTCTAAATCTTCAATATTTAGTAGGTCTTCTCCATCTCTAGGTTTCCATTCTATTAAACTTTCACTAGCATCAAAACCATGAAATTCTAATTGAGTTTGCACTGCATACCTATCACTAGGAAAAGCATCACTTTCTATTACTATTTTATATTTTGTTTTTGTTGGTTGGTAAAAACTCACCATTAACAAGTGTAAATTAGTTGTTAAAGTATTCATTATTACAACCTCTATTGGTTTTGCACCAACAATTTTAGCCATAGATTCTGTTAAGAATTCATGATAAGGCATCCAAGGATTTTTAGCTTCAAAATGGCCTTCTACACCAAAATTCGCCCAATCTTTTAATTCTTGTTGAATGTATTTTTGAGTCGATTTTGGTTGTAATCCTAGTGAGTTACCTGTAAAGTATAGCCAGTTGTTTCCATCTTTGTCTTTTGGAATATGAAATTGCTCTCTGTAATGCGATATTGTATCTTCTTTGTCTAATTGCTTAGCGTAGTCGATGCCTAAAGTATAGTTTGACACTTTTTATGTTTTAGTGGTTATTCTGTAATTACTTTAATATTAGTAAAGTTAAGGTTCCAATTACCTTCAGCTTTTTTATGGTCTTGTGCTAATTTAATACTATTAAAATCTTTGTAGTTTTCAAAAGTATTAGTCATCGATGGTTCTTTTGCATTCGCTTCTCTAAACACCCATTCTTGAATAATAAAGTTATCATCATAATAAATATCATAAGCATCTCCAGGAGTATAACCTCCATCTGCAGGATAGGTTAAAGTTACTTTGTAAAGTTCTTTTTTACTAATTGGTGCTTCAATTTTAATTGGTTGGCCAAGGGAGGCACTAGTGTCCCAAATTAATTGAAATGGTAATAAAGCCCAATATTTATCGTTTATAAATGCACGATCTGCGTTAAGGCTTTCTTGTTCTATTTTATTTGTTTTGTAAGTAATAGTGTCTTTTTGGGTTAGCATTGTTACCTCATTAATTTTAGGTTTCCATATCCAAGAACGACCAAAATGTGTGCTGTCTTTGTCTACATTGAATGTAAAGTGAAACTCTTTAACACTGTCCCAATTCTCGAAACCATGTGCATTTGCAATTTTTTGGGCAAGTGTGTATTCTTTTTGTGGTTGTTCTTCTTTACAAGATGACAAAAAAAGTAAGCAAATAAAAAGTATTCTATACATGGATTTCGGTTTTCTTTCAAAGCTAAGAAATATTAATTAATTTTGAGAAAATACCAGCTACATATGACTAATAATTCAGAATATTTTAACGCAAATAAAGCGACTTGGAACGATAAAGTAAAAGTACATGCCGAAAGTGATATGTATGCAATGGAAGCTTTTAAAAGCGGAAAAACCTCTTTAATGAAATATGAGCTTAATGCTTTAGGTGATGTTACTGGTAAAACTCTGTTGCATTTACAATGTCATTTTGGGCAAGATACTTTAAGTTGGAGTAGGTTAGGAGTAAAAAGTACTGGAGTAGATTTAAGTGATGCAGGTATTAAATTAGCACAAGAGTTAAACACAGAATTAGAATTAAATGCCGAATTTGTGTGTTGTAATGTTTTAGACACTTCAAAACATGTTCAAGGTGTTTTTGATATTGTTTATACTAGTTATGGCGTAATTGGGTGGTTGTCAGATTTAAAACCTTGGGGAAAAATGATTGCCGAAAAACTTAAAAAAGGAGGTGTGTTTTATATGGTAGAGTTTCATCCCATTGTTTGGATGTTCGATTATTTAGACAATAAGCCAATTATGAAATATGGTTATATGCAAGATGAGGTTATTTATGAAGAATATGAAGGCACCTATGCCAATCAAGAGTCTAAAATGGTAACTAAAGAATATGGTTGGAACCATGGTTTAAGCGAAGTAATTAATGCTTTAATCGAAGCTGGTTTAAAGATTGAATATCTAAATGAGCACAACGAAAGCCCTTATAATGTTTTGCCAGAATTGCAAGAAACACAGTCAGGAATGTACACTACAAAAGATAAGTTGTATCCTTTAATTTTTGAGATTAAGGCAACTAAAATTTAGACCTCTGGTGTGATTTAAATTTAAAAAAACAATTAAAAATATATACATTTATGAATTTTAATTACATTTTTTAAAAAGCTAATAGACATAATACCTATGATTAAAAAGATAATATACACTAAATTTTTCTAATTGGAATTTGCCATATAGGTTTTGCACAAAGAACAATTTCCTCTGAAAAATATTTTTATTCTTTTGAAACAAGTAAAGATATAAAGGTTTATGATACTGAATCTGTTCGTGTTGTTGGCTATGAAAATAATTATCTAGCAGTAGATACTGAGATATTTTATCCTAGTGAAGTAGCTAGCGATTATTTTGATGACCTTTCTAAGACCACAGAGGTAGTTGCATCAAAACTATCCTTGCACGAAGTTAAAATAGCAAAAAAATTAAGGACTGTTCCTAAAGGTTATTATGTAAGAGCATCAGATATTGATGGCGATACTAAAAATCCAGTTTTTGTTGTTGTTATGTACCATCCACAAAAAAATATTATTTATGAAACAACTATTTATTGCTATGATATGGATACTGTTTAAGGCGAAAAAATAGCCCAGAGTTTTAAGTTATTATACTAGAAGCGTAATCGATTTATAATGCTGGATTTTACTGTTTTTAATTAATATCAGTATTTTATTATTTATAAAACGACACTTTACATTACTCATTTTAAGATAAATTAGTGAGATTTTTTTAAAACCTCTGGCATTTTGGCTTGAAAACGTTTTAATCTTGGTATAGATACACCTTGAATATATCTGTTTTCTGGATGTAGTTTCTCGTAATTTTGGTGGTAATCTTCTCCAATCCAAAATTTTTGGAAAGGATATATTTCTGCCGCAATAGTTGTATTTAGTTTTTTAGCTAAGGCTGCTTTTTTAGTTTCAATTATTTTTTTCTGTGCATCATTTTGATAAAAAATAATAGAACGGTATTGAGAACCTCTATCTAGACCTTGCCCATTAACTTGTGTTGGGTTTTGTGATGCAAAATAAACATCTATCAAGGTTTCAAAGCTTACAATTTTTGGATTGTAGATGATTTCTACAGCCTCTGCGTGTCCTGTTCTACCAGTGTTGCTTGCATCGTAAGTTGGGTTTTTTGTGTGTCCTCCAGCATAACCACTAATTGACTCTTCTACACCCTTAACACTTTCGTAAATAGCTTCTACGCACCAAAAACAACCGCTAGCAAAATACGCTTTTGACATTCCGTTTTCTAATGGTATCTCTAAAGGTTTTGCGGTTTTTATATTTTCTTTTGCTACTTTAATGTCTGTATTTTGTGCTGTGTTTTTGCAACTAAATAATAAACTTATAATTAGTAGTGTAATTAACTTTTTCATAGCGATTTTTATTGTTAGTCTTGAAAAGTTAAGTAACTTTAATTATTTTAAAATTTTAATATAAAATTGGATTAAAGTTTTTTAAACATTTTAGCCATTTTCGCTTTTTGTTCTTCTGCTAAAACTTCATCAACTAAAATACGTCCAGAATGCTCATCAGTAATAATTTTTTTACGAGAAGCAATTTCCATTTGTACTTGTGGTGGAATAGTAAAGTAAGATCCACCAGATGCACCTCTTTCGATTGGTACAACTGCTAAACCATTTTTAACGTTAGTTCTTATGCGGTTATAAGCTTTTACTAAACGCTCTTCGATTTTTCTCTTGTAATCTTCAGATTTTTTAATAAGTGCTTCTTCCTCTTTTTCAGTTTCTGCTAAAATAGCATCTAACTCGCTTTTTTTGTGCTTAAGATGAGTTTCACGCTCTTTAGCATGATCTCTTGTCTTGTCTACAACTTCTTTCTTCTGCTCTATTTGATCTCTAAATTCTCTAATGTGTTTTTCAGCAAGTTCTATTTCTAGTTCTTGGTACTCAACCTCTTTAGTAATCGAGTTGAATTCTCTGTTATTTCTAACATTTTTTTGTTGTTCGCTATACTTTTTTATTAAAGTTTTAGCTTCTTCAATTAGATTCTTTTTGTCGCTAATTTGAGCATCTGTAGCTGCCAAATTCTCTTCAAGTTTTTCTAATCTTGTTTTTAATCCGGTGACTTCGTCTTCTAAATCATTAACTTCTAAAGGTAGTTCTCCGCGAACGTTTCTTATCTCATCGATTCTAGAATCGATTAATTGTAAATCGTATAAAGCTCTTAAACGTTGCTCAACACTTATTTCTTTACTCTTTGCCATACTTTAAAAATAGTTAACAGGATTGGTGTTTGTCTTTGATAAAAGGACTGCAATATTACTAATTTTTTTTGTAAGATGTGCAACTAAACCGTTTTTTGTGTACTGTTCGCTTTCATAATGCCCAATATCTGCAAGAACAATAGTGTTTTCGGCAGTAAAAAAGTCGTGGTATTTTAAATCGGAAGTTACAAAAACATCAGCTTTTGCTGCTATTGCAGCTTTAATTGCAAAACTTCCAGAGCCTCCTAATACCGCTACTTTTTTAATTGGTTTATTTAATAATTTTGAATGTCGAATGCTTTCAGTTTTCATTTTTGTCTTTAAAAACTTAAAAAAATCATTTTCAGACATTGGTGTTTCTAAAGTTCCAACCATTCCCATTCCAATATTTTGGTTTCTGTTTTCTAATGTAGTTATTTCGTAAGCAACTTCTTCGTAAGAATGATTTTTAAATAGTGTATCTATAACTTCGTTTTCTAGGTGTTTAGCAAAAGTTATTGAGATTTTTGTTTCGTTTAAAGAAACTGTTTCATCTTTATTACCTATAGTTGGATTTGAGTTTTTATTACCTTTAAAAGTTCCAGTTCCTTCTATGTTAAAACTACAATTACTATAGTTGCCAATGTTTCCAGCTCCAATTTTAAAAATAGATGCTCTTAATCTATCTGCTTCTTTTTTTTGTACATAAGTAGTTAGTTTTTTTATTGTTTCTACCTGTGGTATTAATATCGATTTGTTAAACAAGCCTAGTTGTTTACAAATCATATCATTTACACCTTCTATATTATTGTCTAGTGCAGTATGAATTGCATAAATGGCAATATCGTTTTTTATCGCTTTTTGTACTGTGCGTTCAACATATGTTTTGCCAGTTAACTTTTTTAAGCCTTTAAAAATTATTGGATGAAAACTTACTATAAGATTACAATTGCTCTCTATAGCTTCTTCTATAACTGTTTCTAAAGTGTCTAAAGTTACTAAAACACCTGTTAAACCTGCGTTTTTGTCACCTACAAGTAAACCTGCATTGTCAAAATCTTCTGCATATGCTAAAGGAGCAAAGTCTTCGAGATGGTCTATAATGTCTTGAATAATCATTTTATTTATGTGAATTGATTTGTAACAAATATAAAATTTTTACTTTCGTTATGCTTAAACCATAGCAATGAAATTAATTAGACTCTTATTATTCCCAATTGTGCCTATTTATTATGCTATTACATGGTTGCGTAATAAATTTTTTGATTTAGGTATATTTAAATCTAAAACGTATAGTTTTCCTGTAATTTGTGTTGGTAATTTAAGTGCAGGTGGAACTGGCAAAACTCCAATGGTAGAGTGCTTAATTAGACTTCTATATCAAGACTATACTTTAGCCACTTTAAGTAGAGGTTATGGAAGAAAAACTAAAGGATTTTTGTTGGCAAATGAAGAATCCTCTGCAAATACATTAGGAGATGAACCTTTTCAGTTTTATAATAAATTTAAAAATAAAATTTCTGTTGCTGTAGATGAAAATAGACAAAACGGAATATTAAATCTGCGTAATTTAAAAAAACAACCCAATTTAATTATTTTAGATGATGCTTTTCAACATAGAAAAGTTAAAGCGAAACTTAATATTTTATTGACCACGTATTCTGATTTGTATTACAAAGGTTTTGTACTGCCTACCGGCAATTTGCGTGAGCCTAAGCAAGGCGCAAAACGAGCACAAATAATTGTTGTAACCAAATGTCCAGAAAATTTAACCCTAAATAGAAAACAAATATTAGAAGGTAAGTTGAAGCTAAAAAAAGGCCAACAGCTTTTTTTTAGTACTATTGGTTATGCTACTTCAGTTATTGGTAATCAAAAAACTATTGCTCTTGACCTTCTTGAAGATTTTACTTTGGTTACAGGAATAGCAAATGCAAAACCTTTAATTGAATTCTTGAAAAATAAAGGGTTGAATTTTAATCATATGGAGTATAGTGATCATCATGATTTTTCCAAAAAAGAAATAGAAACTATCTCTAGAAATAAGTTAGTAGTAACTACAGAAAAGGATTATGTAAGATTAGTTAGTGAAAAAAAGTTGGTTAATAAATTATATTATCTTTCAATTAGTATTAGAATAGATAGAGAGAATGATTTTAATGAACAGGTAAAAGATAAAGTCTAGTTTATGCTTTCTCTTTTAATACTATTGCATCAAATAATTTCTTTTCGAAATCTTCCTGCTTAAATGGTTTACTAATAATATCTGTAAATTCTGCTTCATCAAATTCCACCATTTTATCTTCAATTGTTACTGCCGTAAGCGCGTAAATTGATAGTTTTTTATCGAATTTTCTTATTATTTTAGTGGCTTCTATACCACTAATTCCTGGCATGTGAATATCCATTAAAACAACATCATAAGTGTTAGATTTTACTTTTTCTACAGCATCTTCACCATTTTCTACAACTTCGCAATTAAGTTTTAATTTATTTAAAATTTTCTTAGTAATCATTTGATTGATTTTATTGTCTTCAACCAATAGAATATTAACTTTGTTAAGTATATCTTCGTTTATGTTTTTAAAGTAACTAATTTGTTCTCTTTCCACAGTTTCTTCGGCAAACTCGAAAGGTATTTCTACAAAGAAAGTTGTGCCTTTTTCAAGTTCACTTTCAAAATATATTTTTCCTTTTAATATTTCTATTAAACCTTTAACAATAGAGAGTCCTAGACCAGTTCCACCATATTTTCTATTAATTTGATTAGAGCCTTGAGAGAAGCTTTCAAACATGCGTTCTTGCTTTTCTTTACTAAACCCTATTCCGTTGTCTTCAATTTCAATACGAATATTGTATATGCCGTTAATGTTGTTTATTTTGTTAACTCGAACCCAAATGTCACCATCTTTTGTAAATTTAATGGAGTTACCTATTAGGTTTATTAAAATCTGTGAGATTTTAAGTTGATCTGACAAATAATTATGAGGTAATTTTTCATCAAATTCAAAATGTAATTTAACATTATTTAGTGAAGCTGAGTTGTTTAATGCAGAAATGATGTTAGCAATTTTCTTTTTTAAATTGAAGACTTCTTTCTCAATTTCTACTTTTTGAGCTTCAATTTTGTTAATTTGAAGTATGTCGTTAATAAAAGTTAAAAGGTAGTCGCCAGAAAATTTTAAAGAATTTAAATGTGGTATTTGGTCTGGTTTTGGGTCTTCTTCCAAAAGCATATTTGTTAGTCCAGTAACCGCATAAAGTGGTGTTCTTAGCTCGTGGGTTACCGTAGATAGGAAATTTGCTTTTGTTCTAGATGCTAGTTCAGCTTTTTCTTTACTTTCAATAAGTGTATTGTTTTTATTTTGTAATACCAAATTAGATTTTAATCTAATATTATTGTTTTTGTAAAGCGATAATGTAAGTAAAGAGAGAATAGTAATTAAAGCAATGGTAAGTATGGTTGTTAGTTGGTTAAAAGTACTCGTGCTTGCTTCTTCTTCATTTTCTTCTTCTAATTCTGCATTCACTTGTTTTTGTGCATCTAACTGACTTGCAATTATAGATTCGTTAATTTTTTCTTTTAATAATAATCCGCTTTTAGTTTCAAATAATGAGTCTGTTAGTTTTAAGTGTGCTTTTAAATTCTTGTTTGCAAGTCTATAATTACCTTGTAGCTCTTGTAAGTTACTTAAGCTTAAATAACCCAGATTAAGTATTTCTACTGCTTTATTTTCCTTTGCAATTGTATTTCCCTCTTTAATATTTTTTTGAGCAGATAGTAAAAGCCCGTTTTTAGTTTGTGTGATACCTAAATTTATTAGGCTAATGCTAAGTTGTCTATCTATATTGAACTTTCTAGATAAAGTGACCGCTTTTTTAAAAGCTATCTCTGCACTTCTATAATCTCCTAAAACTAGGTGTGCTTCACCTTTTTTTATAATAGTTTCGGTTTCTAGGTTTTTAAGGTTTTCTAGGTTAGAAAAAGTTTGTGCGGATATATAGTGCTCAATTGCTTGTTTTGGCTTTTTACTATTTAAGTATACATCGCCAAGTGTTTTGTGTGTTTCTGCAATATTAATTTTATCTTTTGCAAAACGTTGAATTTCTATTGCTCGAATAAGTGTGATTATTGCTTGATTAGATTCCTCTAACAAATACTGAATTTTACCAAGGTTGAAATATACCAAGCCTAAGCTTTTTTTATTATTCAATATTTTTGCCTTCTCTAGTGCGCTTTCTAAACCTGATTTAGCTTGTAAATAATTATAGTTTTTAATGTTTTTTTGGGCTAGTGATAAGCTTGAGTTTACTTCAGACTGAAGCATAATTGTATCTGTTTGTTTAAGTTCTTGCGCAAAAGCAATTACTCCATACAATAAAAAAAAGTTGTAAATAGTTTTCTTAAATTGGGACATTATAGCATAATTAGCTACAACAAATATAATTATTTACTCGATAAAAGTGCATTTTTTTCCGATAAATTGACAATAAGGTCAATTATTCGATTTGAATATCCAGTTTCGTTATCGTACCAACCTATAATTTTTACCATATTCCCAATTACAGAAGTCATTTGCGAATCGAAAATACAAGAATGCGAATTTCCAACAATATCAATAGATACAATTGGATCTTCATTATACTCTAAGATACCTTTATATTCGCCATTTGCTGACTCTTTAAACGCGGTGTTTATAGCATCTATGGTTGCCGGTTTTTTTACATTAAATGTAATATCTGTTAGTGAGCCATTTGCTACAGGTACACGAATACCACAGCCTCCAATAACATTAGCTAACTCTGGAAAAATTTTTGTTAATGCTTTTGCAGCTCCTGTTGTTGTTGGTACAATAGACTGCCCAGCAGCTCTTGCACGACGTAAGTCTCGATGTGGCTGGTCGTGTAAACTTTGGTCTGTTGTATATGAGTGTATGGTTGTAATATAGGCTTGATTTATACCACAAAGTTCGTTAATAATAGCAATCATTGGCGCTGCATTATTTGTTGTACAAGATGCATTAGATATTATTTTTTCGGAACCATCTAAAATATTTTCATTAGTTCCTAAAACAATAGTTTTTATAGTATCGTCTGTAGGAGGAACTGATAAAATAACACGTTTTGCTCCATTTTGTATGTGATGTTCTAAATCTTTGGATGTTTTAAATTTACCTGTAGCTTCTATAACAAAGTCAACATTAAATGGTTTCCAATTAATGTGACTTGGATGATTTTCGTTTAATAAAACGACTTCATTATTATTAACGATAATATGGTTTTCTGTATTTGAAATTTCGCCTTTAAAAATACCATGAATACTATCGTACTTTAACAAGTGACTTAATGTTCTTGCATCTGCCAGATCATTAATTGCTACAACTTTAATGTTTTTATAATCCTGTAAGAGTCTAAAAACACGTCGACCAATACGACCGAAACCATTTATAGCAATAGTAATCATATTAATTTATATGTTTTTGAGCTTTGTAAGAAGAACGTACTAATGCGCTACTTTCTACATGACGAAACCCTAATTCTAGACCAATGGTTTCGTACTCTTTAAATTGCTCAGGAGTAATAAATTCTTTTACTGGTAAATGTTTTTTACTTGGTTGTAGGTATTGCCCAATGGTAACTACATCCACATCATTAGCACGTAAATCATGTAATGTTTCAATTACTTCCTCTCGCGTTTCTCCTAAACCTAGCATGATACCAGATTTTGTTCTTCTCTGTCCTTGTTGCTTTAAATACTTTAAAACACCCAAACTACGTTCGTATTTAGCTTGAATTCTAACCTCTCTAGTTAAACGCTTTACTGTTTCTATGTTGTGTGATACTACTTCAGGAGCAACCTCTATAATTCTATCTATATGTTTTTCTATACCTTGAAAATCTGGAATTAAAGTTTCTAAAGTAGTTTCAGGATTCATTCTACGAACAGATTTTACGGTTTCTGCCCACATAATACTTCCCATGTCTTTTATATCGTCTCTATCTACACTAGTTAGAACGGCATGTTTAATTTTCATGATTTTAATTGAACGCGCTACCTTTTCTGGTTCGTCCCAATCTAGAGTCTCTGGTCTTCCGGTTTTTACACCACAAAATCCGCAAGAACGAGTACAAATGTTTCCTAATATCATGAAAGTGGCAGTGCCTTCTCCCCAACATTCACCCATATTTGGGCAACTTCCAGAGGTGCAAATAGTATTTAGTTTGTATTTGTCTACTAAACCACGAAGTTCTGTGTATTTCTTACCAGTAGGTAATTTTACGCGTAACCATTTTGGCTTGGGTTGTCTTTCTTTAACAGATATCGTTGAAGTAGTTTCTGTATTCATAAATTTTTCTTTCTTGATACAAAGATACGAAGTATTCTATAAAATAGTAAGATACCAAACACTAAAACCTATTAGAAAAAGAATGCCTAAAATACTATGTATATGCAATGGTTGATTAGGTCTCCATTTTTTTGGAGTGTGTTTACTACTAATTAAAACATAGTTAATAACAGCGTAAAAAGGAGCAGTTATAAAAGAAAGTATAGTTGCGATTTTTATAAGCAAGCCCATTTCTGAAAAAAAGACAAAAAAAATAAAAATAGTACCTAAAATTAGTAGCATAATCCAGAAGGCATAACCAAATTTTTGCTTTTTATTTGTTAATAATTCTATAGTTTTATTCATTGCTCTTGGTGAGGCATCTAGTGTAGTTAATGTTGTGCTAAACATTGTGGTGAAAGCTGCAAGACCAATTATTATATAAGACCAGTCTCCTAAACTACTAGCATACATTGTTATTAATTGATTTGAAAATACGCCTGCTTTAGCGCTAAAATTTTCACCACTATTAAACATTACAAGAGCTCCTAAAAGTAGAAAACCTATGCCTAGAAAAATAGCAGTAATATAGCCAATATTAAAATCGAAAAGTGAAGCTTTTAGGTCTCTCTCTATAGTGTGTTTCTCTTTTTCTACAGTCCAAAGGGAATGCCATACAGAAATGTCTAAAGGTGCTGGCATCCATCCCATAAAAGCAATTAGAAAACTAATTTCTAAAGTTCCTTTTGGCAATACTTGAGACACAGACAAAGTACTGTTAGATTTATATAAAGCTAATATTACAGCAAGAATAGTACTTACAGTTAATGTTACAATAATTATTTTCATTAAACGATCTAGTAGTCTGTATTTACCAAAAAATAGAATAGCTCCGCAAATAAATAGAATAATAATAGTCCAAACTTTAATTGGTATAAAGTCACCAAATAGTGAAGTTGCTAATCCAGCAGTTACAATGGTTACTGCTGTTTGTATAGTGAACATGGTTGCAAGTGTGAGAATAAAATAAACACTTAAAACACTTTTTCCTAATTTTTTATAACCATCTAAAAGGCTTTCACCTGTAGCAGACGCATAGCGTGGCCCAATTTGAAAAAAAGGATATTTAAAAAGGTTAACTAATAATAATGCCCAAAGTAAACCAAGACCAAAATCTGCACCAGCTTTAGTAGATTGGACCAAGTGCGAAACGCCAATTGCAGCTCCTGCAAAAAGTAAACCAGGTCCAAGTTTTTTAATTGAAAGCATTACTTCTTAATAATTTCTGCCAATAATTTCTTTGCCCTTAGTAGCTTTACCTTAATATTATTCATTGGCTCATTTAATTCCTTGCTAATTTCTGCATAGCTAAGTTCTTGAAAATACCTTAGATTTATTACTTCTTGATAATGCGGTTTTAACTTTTTAATATCGCGTAGTAATTTCGCTAAATTTTGTTCAGTAATAAGTTTGTCTTCTGGCGATGGTGCATCATCGATTACTCGATATACCTTGTCATCTTCGTGATTTATGATTTTAGAATTTATAGAGCTTTTTTCTTTTCGTTGCAGGTCTATTTGTATGTTTTTTGAGATGGTAATTAGCCATGTTTTAAAATTGTATTTCTCGTCGAATTTATCAATTTTATCAAATGCTTTAGAAAAGGTTTGTATGGTAATATCTTCAGCTTCATATTCGTTAGAAACTCTTTTTAATTGAAATCCATAAACGTAATCCCAAAACTCATCCAATAAAAAATTAAATGCTTTTTGATTATTTTTCTTTGCTTTTAAAATGGCTTCTTCTATTTCCAATGGTTTGGTTTTGAAATAAGATTAGAGATAAATATAGTTAATTGAAATCCAACTAAAAACAGTTCGAGAAACGGAAGCAAATATATGACATCTATTTCGCTTAATTTTTTTGCTGATAAACCAACTACTATATATTGAATAAGGAATCTAATAGCTATTAGTATGGCAAAAAATTGCCAATAAAACAATAAGCTTAATAGTATAGTTGAAAGTGCCCAAAATAAAACTTGAGTACTATAGAATAAAGCTAAAATTGCTTTGTGTTTAAATTGATATTTGTTGGCAGTAGAAACATGCCTACGTTTTTGGCGAAACCATTTTTTGTAAGTTGTTTGGGGATTAGAAGTGGTGAAACTTTCTTTTGTAAAACAAATTACTGTGTTTTTAGAATGCGCAGCTTCGTTAATAAATAAATCATCGTCACCAGAACGAACATCTATATGTTTAATAAAACCGTTTGTTTTAAAAAATTCTTCTCTGTTATAAGCTAAGTTTCGTCCAACTCCCATAAAAGGTGTGCCTAATTTAGCTAAAGAAAAATATTGAATCGCAGTTAGTAAAGTTTCGTAACGAATTAACTTATTAAGGAAAGAGTTTTTAATTTTATTGTAAGCACCATAACCTAAAACTATGGTTTTCTCTTTATTAAAATGTGCAGTTATTTCGCTTATCCAATTATTAGAAACTGGTTTGCAATCTGCATCTGTAAATAGTAAATTATTATATTTTGCAGCTTTTATGCCAAGTGTTAAGGCGTATTTTTTATTTGCCCAAAACGCCTCAATGTTTTTAACATTAACAATTTTTATATTCGAGTGTGTTTTAACAAAGGCTTCCATAACCTCTGATGTGTTGTCTATTGAGGCATCATTTATAAGTACAACTTCAAAATTGGAATAGTTTTGTTCTAATATTGAAGGTAAATTTTTTTTTAGATTTTTAGCCTCATTTTTTGCACAAATTAGTACAGATATTGGGTAGTTTTTTTGATCTTTTTTTTCTGTTTTACCGTAAGCAAAGCTGCCAAAAATTACACCATAGTAAATAACTTGAATACAAACTACAACCACAAAGCTGTAGAAGATAATGTCAAGTAAAATCATAGAATGTTATGTGTGTTGTGTTTCGTTGCAGTTGTCAAACTGGTCTGGAGTTTTTCCGCAGAAACCACAAGAATCACCTTCTTTGTTTAGCATAGGGTTTTGGCTTGCGCATGTGCCAGCAAATTTCCCATCTTTTTTTGCCCATATTTTAATGGCAATTCCAGCAAATGCTATTGCTAATAAAGCTAAAGTAAGTAGTAAAAGTTTCACGTTTTTTTATTTTAAATAAATATAACATTGCAAAGATAATAGTTTTTATAACATTTTTAGTCATACATAGACTTCGATCCATTTAACTAATATTATTGCGTTTTATTGGTTTTGTAACGTTTTTTTAAATAAACAATCTTTTTTTTGTTAAAAAGTTATTAATGGTGTTAAATTTAAACAAATCATAATTATGAAAAAACTATTAGCAGAATTTATTGGTACTTTTTGGTTAGTACTTGGTGGATGTGGTAGTGCAGTATTAGCAGCAGGAGTTGCTGATGTAGGAATTGGCCTTGTAGATGTCTCACTAGCCTTTGGTCTTACAGTGCTTACAGGTGCTTATGCATTAGGACACATTTCTGGAGGACACTTTAATCCAGCAGTTTCTATTGGCTTATTTATGGGTGGATGATTTAGTAATAAAGAGTTGCCTGGGTATATTGCAGCTCAAGTAATAGGAGGTGCAGTAGGAGCAGCGGTTTTGTACTTAATTGTTAGTAGTGCAGCAGATTTTACAGAATTAGGTTCTTCACCTGGAACTTTTGCAACTAATTTTTACGATGCTAATGTATATGATGTCAACTTTGGGATGGTTGGTGCTTTAGTTACAGAAGTTGTAATGACATTTATGTTTTTAATTGTTATACTTGATGCTACACACAAAAATGCTTCACCAGCTTTTGGTGGTATGACTATTGGTTTAGCTTTAACATTAATTCACTTAATAAGTATCCCTGTTACAAATACATCTGTTAATCCAGCAAGAAGTACTGCAGTCGCAATTTTTGCAGGAGCAGAGGCAATGGGTCAATTGTGGTTGTTTTGGGTAGCTCCATTTGTTGGTGCAATTTTAGCAGGTATTGTTTATAAATTTATGGCTCCAAATAAGGATTAAATAGTAGTAATATTTATTATAAAAAAAGCGTCCCATTATTTTAATGAGACGCTTTTTTGTGTTTTGTAAGAAATACTAATCTTCTATTTTCAACTCTATTTCTGCTACTGGTGTGTCGGTTGTGTTTTTATTTGGCTTAATACCTTTTTGTTCGATTGTTATACTCAATCCTAAGGCATCTTTAGTATATGGAATTTCTTGAAGACGTCTTTCGGAAGGTGTTAATATTCCTAAATTAACCTGCTTGTCTTGTAGTTCTGCCCAAATTTGATATTCTTGATCTTTTGGGAGTAATGGTAATGAAACAACATCTATTAAAGAGGTTCTATCTTTTGGATTTATGTAGGCTATGGTTTTTAAATTTTTTGCTCTGCCATTACCATTTAAAATGTATTTTTCGGTTTCCGGATTGTTTAATCTAGAAAACTCTTTAGATAGAGCTTCAAGTCTTAAATTATTTTGGTCTATATCACTTCTTAAATCAAAAAGTTCATCAACAATTACTTGATTTTCGTCTTGTAAATCTTGATTTTGAACATAAAAATATACTGAACTTCCAGCAAAAACTAGTGTTGCAATACTTGCTGCTATTCCATATGTAAACCAAGATTTATTTCTATTGTTATTTAAAGGAACTACAGGTTTATGGTCTAGTGTTTCTAATATAGATTCTAATAAATGAGTTGGTGCTTCTTCTGCATTTGCCAAGGCAACTAATTCTAATTTATTTTCGAGTTTATGGTATGCTTCTTTTACTTCTGGAAAAGTATTTATATAGCTTTCTACTTCAAGGTTTTCTTGAGTATTAGTTAGACCTGCTAGATATCTTTCTAACAAATCAGATTTTAAAAATGTGTCTTTATCAGTCATCACATTATTGTTAAGGATTGTAAATTTTTTTCAATTCGCGAAGCCCTATTTTTAATCTAGATTTAATTGTTCCTAATGGTATATTTAAATCTTCACTAGCTTCTTGTTGGGTCATACCTTCAAAAAATAGCGCATTTAAAACTACCTGATATTTTAATTCAATACTACTTAAGTGTTTTTGTATGTCTAGAGTGTCTTGATTTAAACTATTAGTCGTTAATTTATATACGTTTGAATCTTCAATTTGGACTTCTTTAGTAGTCTTATTCTTTAAAGAGCGTACTTTATCTATTGCAGAATTGTAAAAAATACGATAAAGCCATGTAAATAATTTTGCTTTAGATGCGTCGTAGTTTTTCCCTTTTTTCCAGACTTTTATAAAACTTTCTTGTAAGACGTCTTGTTGAATATCATTGTCTTTAATCACTTTTTTAATGACTCCTAAAAGTGCGCCAGAATAGTTTTCATATAATAGTGAAATGGCTTTTTTGTCGCCATTTTGTAACAATGTTATTATATCTTGTTCTGTAGATGTGCTCAAGTTTATTATTGTTTTTTATTTACTACTTGTCTTTTCTTTGATGGTAAATTTAGTGTGTCAAGAAAAGTATTCAACTCTATTAAGGATTGTTTTTCTATTAACTCTGTGTTTAATGTGTAATCTCCTGCAAATTTTCTAATCCAAATAATGTCATTTAGATTTATTTTATTTTTTAACCCGTAAAGTATGTTTTTTTGTATTGTATTGTTTTTAATAATTAGGTATTGGTGCTTAAATTCGAATAATAAATATATTAGATACAAAATACCAATAAATAAGTTTCCATAACTAGACCATCTCAAATTATCATTTTCAAAAAGACTAAAAATACCTAAAGACGTAAAAACTATTCCTAATATTAAATTAGCATAAAATCTTTTTTTTTTAAACTTAATTTTCATTCTAAATAATTATTAGCTTGCTTGTAAATTACTAACGTAATATTTTAAAGAATATTTACTTCGGGTTCAATTTCAATATTAAATATACGATAAATTGTTTTTTGAATTAATTTTGAAAGTGCAAGAATGTCTTTTCCTTTAGCTCCACCATAATTAACTAATACAAGTGCTTGTTTTTTATGTACACCATAATTACCAAATGTTTTGCCTTTAAAACCTGCTGTTTCAATAAGCCAGCCAGCTGGAACTTTTACTTCACTCTCTGAAACTGGGTAGCTTGGCGCTTCTGGAAAATTTAGTTTTAGCGTATTGAATGCGTCTAATGGAATTACTGGGTTTTTAAAGAAACTTCCGCTGTTCCCAATTTTTTTAGGATCTGGTAGTTTGCTTTGCCTTATACTTATAACTGCGTTAGATACATCTTTAATTGTAGGCTCGCTAATATTCATTGCAGCTAACTCTGTTGTTATAGCTCCATAATTAGTGTGCAATTTGTGTTTCTTTTTTGATAGTTTAAAAGTGACATTTATGATAATATATTTGCCTTTAACTTGATTTTTAAAAATTGAATTTCTGTATCCAAAATTACAGTCGTTTTTTTTTAAAACTTCAATTTCTAAAGTATCTAGATTTAGAGCTTCACAAGACACAAAGTTGTCTTTTAACTCTACACCATAAGCTCCAATATTTTGGATAGGTGAGGTGCCAACATTTCCAGGTATTAAAGACATGTTCTCTAATCCGCCAAGATTATTATCTAAACACCAAAGCACAAATTTATGCCAGTTTTCTCCAGCATCTGCCTTTATAAATGCATAATCTGAATCTTCATTAACTTTGGTTGTTCCTTTTAAATTTATATGAATAACGAGTGCCTCTACATCTTTAGTTAAAAGCATGTTACTGCCTCCACCAAGTATTAACTTGTTTGGATAGTTTTTAAGCTGTAAAACTGAAATTAATTCGGTTAACGTTTCTACCGAAATAAAATGCTTTGCATTAACGTTAATACCAAAAGTATTATAGTTTGTTAGGGATATGTTATGTTGAATATGCACTAATCTTTATATACTTTTAAGGCTTCTTTAAGGATGTTAACAGATTTTATTAAACTCTCTTTGTTAAGAACATATGCAATTCTAATTTGGTTTAAACCTACGCCAGGAGTCGAGTAAAATCCTGCAGCTGGTGCTACCATTATTGTTTCTCCATCTACTTCAAAATCTTCTAAAAGCCATTGTGCAAATGCATCACTATTTTTAACTGGTAATTCTGCGATACAATAAAAAGCACCTTTAGGGTTTGCAACTTTTAGACCTTCTACTTTATTCAGTTCAGTAATTAAAGTGTTTCTTCTCTCTACATATTCTTCAATAACATCATCAAAATAACTTTGTGGTGTATCTAAAGCAGCCTCACTAGCTATCTGTGCTAACGTTGGAGGACTCAATCTTGCTTGTGCAAATTTTAATGCTGTTTGCATTACTTCCTTATTTTTAGAAACTAAACAACCAATTCTTGCGCCACACATCCTGTAGCGTTTAGACACAGAGTCTATTACTATGGCATGGTCATC
>NZ_JASJHV010000128.1:0-21632 GCF_037625555.1 Lacinutrix sp. | reverse complement strand
TGTAGGATTTACATTCTTTGTAGGATGTATGGCAATGATGGCAGCTTCTGCCTTTTTCTTTTTATCATTAAATCAATTTGACAAAAAATGGAGAACTTCTATTTTAGTATCTGGTTTAATTACTTTTATCGCGGCAGTACATTACTGGTACATGAAAGATGCAGCTATGGGAGGTGCTGTTGATAACATTACAGCATTTAGATATGTAGATTGGATATTAACTGTTCCGCTAATGTGCGTTGAGTTCTACTTAATTCTAAAGGTTGCAGGTGCAAAAAAATCTCTTTTAACTAAAATGATAGTATTTTCTGTTATTATGCTAGTAACAGGATACCTAGGAGAGACTGCTTTTAGAGGTCAAGCTGCAATGTGGGGCTTTTTCTCTGCAGTAGCATATTTTGCAATCGTTTACGAAATTTGGTTAGGTGGAGCAGCAAAACTAGCAAAAGAAGCTGGTGGAGATGTTTTAGCAGCTCACAAAATTCTTTGCTGGTTCGTATTAGTAGGATGGATTATTTATCCACTAGGATACTTAGTAGGAACAGGAGCAGAGATTCCAGCTGTGATGGATACAGCAGGTGTAATAATTAAGCCAGCAGTTGGTGCTGATCAATGGTATGTATTTATGTCTGGTCTTGGTTTAGACATGAATGTACTTTACAATATCGCTGATGCAATTAACAAAATCGGTTTCGGTTTAGTTATTTATGCTTTAGCTTGTAAGAAAACGAGTTAAGAAAAAAATATAAGTAGATATTAAATTAAGGCTGTCTGAAAAGGCAGCTTTTTTTTTGCACTTTTTTAACGGTTTCGAGCCATTGACTTCGGCTTTGGTTTTTGTACTTTACACTCAAATCATACTTGAAATGAGTCCAACAAAAGAACAGATTATAAAAGCTGCAACCGCAGCCTGTAAAGATAACTTAATGGAAACCCTTAATATCGAATTTGTCGATGCAGGTGAAGACTTTGTAATTGCTAAAATGCCGGTAGATAAACGCGTATATCAATCGGACGGAGTATTGCACGGAGAACCAGATAATTGTTATGATTTAATTATTTGTTACCATCCATGTTTTACAGCATATAGAAAATGATACTAAAGCCAT
This sequence comes from Lacinutrix sp., assembly GCF_037625555.1. Classification (GTDB taxonomy): domain Bacteria; phylum Bacteroidota; class Bacteroidia; order Flavobacteriales; family Flavobacteriaceae; genus Lacinutrix. The sequence continues at coordinate 20,523 of NZ_JASJHV010000128.1, read as the reverse complement.
GTCAGAATTATTAAGAATCCTAAAGCCTAAAGGAAAATGCTACATACAAACACCATTTAAAACAGGTGATATATATGAAGATAGTGATATCAAGACAGAAGAGCAAAGCCTTTTACATTTTGGACAAGAAGACCACTTAAGAATCTATTCAGTTTAAAGGACTTACAAAAAGATTAAATACTGCTGGTTTTACTACCAAAGTGCTAAATTTTTCAGAAGATATAGATAATACACATGGCTTTTCAATAAATGAAACTATAGTAGTAGCATCTAAACGTAATATTCTTGAATTTTGTTATGCATGCATAGTAAATTAATGGTTATATTTGTTAAAATAATTTCAAATTATGAAAACCAAACTTACAGAACTCATAAACATAAAATACCCAATAATTAAAGCGCCAATGTTTTTGGTCTCTAACGTTATAATGGTAACAGAAGCCATGAAAGCAGGAATTGCCGGTTGTATTCCAGCGCTAAATTACAGAACACTTGATGAGTTAAGAGTAGCTTTAAAAGAACTTAAAGCTAACAAGGTAGAAGGAGGCTCGTTTGGATTTAACTTAATTGTGAATAAATCTAACTTAAAATATAAAGGACAGTTAGAAGTTATTTGTGAAGAAGGTTGCGATTTTATTATTACCTCTTTAGGAAGCCCTGAAGAAACCATAAGACAAGCACATAAAGTAGGTATTAAAGTATTTTGTGATGTAACCGATTTACGTTTTGCAGAAAAAGTACAACAATTAGGAGCAGATGCGGCAATTGCTGTAAACAGCGAAGCTGGAGGACATAGAGGAAACTTATCTCCAGAAGAACTAACAAACCAATTAAGCAAAGCCTTAACTATACCTGTAATATCTGCAGGTGGTGTTGGTTGTAAAGCAGACATAGATAAAATGATAAGTTATGGTGCAGAAGGCGTTAGCGTTGGTAGCCCATTTATAGCATCTATAGAAGCAGGAGTAACAGACGAGTATAAGCAAGCTTGTGTAGATTATGGAGCAGATGATATTGTAATGACTCAGCGTATTTCAGGTACTCCTTGTACAGTAATAAACACACCTTACATACAAAAGATTGGAACTAAAGAATCTTGGATTGAATCTGTTTTAAATAAAAACAGAAAATTAAAGAAATGGGTTAAGATGATTCGTTTTTCTATAGGCATGAAGGATACAGAAAATGCAGCTAAAAAAGCCACTTATAAAACCGTTTGGGTTGCTGGACCAAGCATAGAAAACACTAAAGCCATATTGCCAATAAAAAATATTATTGCTAAATTGGTAAACTAACAAGCTGATTTTTATTCTTCTAATTAATAAAATTGCTTTATGTAGTTTTAGTTCTTAATTTTTAAAATGAAAAAAAATTTAATAATAGTATTAGTTGTATTTATATCTGCATGTTCTACTAGGGATAATTTAGATATAAAGGATTATCCTATTGTTACAACCATAAGTGAATTATCCGAATATTACGACCTAAAAATCGACACGTCTGGTAAATATGAAACAGCGAGTATTACTAGTTATTTCGATGGGTCTACAGAATTAGAGTATGCTTACGAATTACTTGAATCGGAAAAATACGATCCGTTATATTATTCAATAACTATTGATAAAGATAGAACTATAAAAGATGCTAAAGAAGTTTATCTTTTAGGAAAAGGAGCACTTAAGCTAGTAGGAAACTCATTTGGTCAAGGAGCTGTAAAAATAGATTCCATTAAACTTCCTGGAGATAATTCTTATTATGCTTTAAGAACACTTGATGGAGAACCAAATGGTATGTTCTATATTGTTAGAAAAGGAAAAAAAGTTTACACAATGATGGTTTCTGGAATTTACACTCCAGATCATAGCTTACTTAAAGACTTGTTAATTCCAAAAACAAAGGATTTAGATAGATTTGAGTTTGTTAAATAATAGAATTTAAAATTCGCTAGACCAACCTATTAATAATATCCACATTAACCACATGCTTTCCATTAAAAGGCAGGATTTTTAAATTTGTTCCAAATAATTCATGCGCACGTTCCGTTTCATAAGTAATACGCTCTGCGTTGAGGTATTCATCCTCTGTACCATAAATTAAAGATACTTTAGCACTTAAATATTTAAAATCTTCAGCAACTAATTCTTTTGGCAAGCCTCCAGAATGAACTACTAATTGAGAGCACTCTGGCTTTCTGTGTTTTATATATCGAGTAGCAACACTAACACCTTGAGAATAACCAAACACGATGAGTTTTAAATTTTTAGGTATACTTTCTTCAGCTAAAATAGCATCAAAGTAGCTTATAATGTTTTCGGTTTCAGCTATTGTATTTTCTTTAGTTAGCCAACTTGCTCCAATATGTTTAAAGCCACTTTGGTAATATAAACTTGGTGCTTGTGGTGCGATTATATAATTTTCTTTGGGATTTAAATTTTTAAAATATTGAATAAAGTATTTGCTTAAATAACCCATGCCATGGCAAACAAGCCAAACATTTTTAGTTTTATCTGTTAAAGAGTTTAAAGTAGAATATGGTTTTTTTGTATTGTAAAATATTTGCTTTTGGGTAGATTGCATTGTGCTTTGTTTCGTATTTTTACATCTTATAATTCGGTATAAAAATACATTAAATAGATGGATATTTCTAAAGAAGAAATGCTTGCCAAAGCAAATGCAGCAAGCAAAAATACATTAATGGAAACCTTAAACATTGAGATTGTAGATTTTGGAGATAATTTTCTAGTTGCCAGAATGCCAGTAACACCGAGAGTACACCAACCAGATGGTGTTTTACATGGAGGTGCAACAGCTGCATTAGCAGAGAGTGTTGGTAGTTTTGCCTCTCATATTTTTATAGATACAGAGCATGTGTTTGTTCGTGGTTTAGAAATAACAGCAAACCATTTAAAAAGTGTAAAAGAAGGTTTTGTTTACGCAAAAGCAACGTTTTTACATAAAGGGAGAACAACACAATTACTAGATATTAGAGTAACAGATGAAGCTAACAATCTAGTGTCTATTTGTAGGTTATCTACAATTTCATTACCTAAAAAGAAATAGTAAATGTTATCAGATAATTTTTTTGAGATTGCCAAACATCATTTTAATGATGCATTGCCATTTGTGCTTTATAGTAATCCCAATACCGTTTTGGTAAAAGGAATATTTCAAGAAGAGGATACTGTTTATGCTTCTGAAAACTTAAACGAAAGCGGTTTTGTTTTTGCTCCTTTCAATACTAATAATAAAACAATATTAATCCCATTAGATAAGTCTATAAGCATTGAACATAAATTTGTTAGTTCTCAAAAAACTAGTGATGAAAATGAATATGAAATTAATTTAAGTAAAGCAAAAACGTTTCATTTAGATCTTGTAACAAAAGCAATAAAAGAGATAAATACTAATGCGTTTAAAAAAGTAGTAGTTTCAAGAAAGGAATATGTTAACCTTTTAGAGTCTAACCCAATAACTTTGTTTAAACGTTTATTATCCCAATATAAAACAGCATTTGTCTATTGTTGGTACCACCCTAAAATTGGTCTTTGGCTTGGTGCAACACCAGAAACCTTGATAAGTGTAATAGGAAACAGGTTTACAACTATGGCTCTGGCAGGTACTCAGGCTTATAATGGTGAAGAAAACCCAACTTGGCAAGCAAAAGAAATAGAAGAACAGCAAGTAGTAATAAACTATTTGTTAGACAATTTAAAAGCATCTGTCTCCTCCTTAAATGTTGGAAAAACAGAAACCATTAAAGCAGGAAACTTACTGCATTTACGAACAAAAGTTTCTGGTTTTTTAGATTCAGATTTAAAAACACTTGTAACAATATTGCATCCTACTCCTGCAGTGTGCGGTTTACCAAAAACAGTTACAAAAGCATTTATTTTAGAAAACGAAAACTATGATAGAGAATTTTACACAGGTTATTTAGGAGAATTAAATATAGTAGAGAAAACTGCACGTAATACAAATAGACGCAATGTAGAAAACAATGCTTACAGCACAGTTAAAACTGTTTCTAACTTATTTGTTAATTTGCGTTGTATGCAATTAACAGATATTACTGCTAGTTTATATATAGGAGGAGGTATTATAAAAAATTCTAACCCAGAAAAGGAATGGGAAGAAACCGTTAATAAATCGCAAACTATGAAAAAGGTGTTGTTTTAATTGGGTTTAAAAAACATGATTTTGTATTTTTACATACTAAATGAAATACCCAAAAATTCCACTCGCTCAAACAGTTGTTCAGCTTTGTAAAGCTAAAAACATACAGCATATAGTATTATCTCCAGGAAGTAGAAATGCACCTTTAACTATAGGCTTTACATACGATTCTTTTTTTAAATGCTATAGTATAGTAGATGAGCGTTGTGCTGCTTTTTTTGCACTAGGTATTGCACAGCAAATTCAAGAACCAGTTGCAGTTGTATGTACTTCTGGCAGTGCGCTTTTAAATTACTATCCAGCCGTTGCAGAAGCTTTTTACAGCAATATTCCTCTTGTAGTTTTAAGTGCAGACAGACCAAAGTATTTAGTAGGAATTGGTGATGGGCAAACCATTAATCAAGAGGAAGTCTTTAAAAACCATATTTTATATTCTGCTAATTTGAAGCAAGATTTAGGAGAAGAAAACAAATTAGAAGCAAATAACTTACCCATTATAAAAAGTATTGAAAATAAGTTAGAAAAATATTTGGGCTTCCAAAAAACAATCCAGGAACATAATGATAAGGAATTAAATATAGCCTTTAATATTTCGATCTCTAAAAAAGGGCCTGTACATGTTAATGTTCCTTTTAATGAACCTTTGTATGATACTGTTGATACTCTTAATGTTAATCCAAAAGTTATTCCTTTAGGTAAAAAAGAGCTTTTAAATGAAGATTTAAAGCCATTTGTAAATTTATGGAATACAACAAAGTGTAAATTAGTTTTAGTAGGTTCTAATCTTCCAAATTCTGTAGAGCAACAATATCTTGATGTTTTAGCAGAAGACGAGAGTGTTTTAATACTTACAGAAACGATATCAAATATCCATCACGACCGTTTTATTCCAGGAATCGATAAATTAATCGCAGCTTTAAATTCTAAAGAGTTAGAGCAACTAAAACCAGAAATTTTAGTAACTTTTGGTGGTTTTGTAGTTTCAAAGAAAATTAAAATTTTTTTAAGAGAATACAAACCTAAACATCATTGGCATATTAGTGAGCATGATGCAAACGATACTTTTTTTGTGTTAAATAAGGTATTCAAACTGCCTATAAATACTTTTTTTGAAGAATTTTTAAAACAGATAATACTAGTAAAAAGCGACTATAATAATTTTTGGCTAGACGCTTTTAAAAGTAGAAGAGAAAAGCATAAAGATTACATGAAAACACTCTCTTTTAGCGATTTTAAAGTGTTTGATGTATTACTAAAAGCAATTCCAAGGCATTCTCAATTACAAGTTGGGAATAGTTCTGCAATAAGATATACACAACTTTTTGATTTAGATACAACTTTAGAAGTCTTTTGTAATAGAGGAACAAGTGGTATAGATGGTAGCACAAGTACTGCGATTGGTGCTGCTATAGTTTCTCCACTACAAACTACTTTTCTAACCGGAGATTTAAGTTTTCTATACGATAGTAACGCACTTTGGAATAATTACATACCTAATAATTTTAGAATTGTTGTAGTAAATAATGGAGGAGGAGGTATTTTTAGAATTCTTCCTGGACATAAAAATACACCAAATTTTGATGCTTTTTTCGAAACAAAACACAATTTAACAGCAAAGCATTTATGCGAAATGTATGGTCTTGATTATTGTATAGCTACAAATGAAAAAGAACTGTCTAATGTATTAGACAATTTTTACACAATAGGTAGAAAGCCTAAACTACTAGAAGTATTCACTCCAGGAAGTGAAAATGATGAAATTCTTTTAAACTATTTTGCTAAAATTAAGTGATTAACCGACAGATTTTTCCGTTCATCGAATTTGATTAAATAATTTATTAAAACAGTAATTTCAATCATTCAAAAAAATTGTATATTTTAAGTAAAATAAAAAAACTATAACTATAATTATGAGTAAAAGAGATGACCTAATTGTAAAATACGCTGCAGATTTAAAAGACAAATGTGGTACAAATCCTGATATGGATTTTTTAACGAAAGTAACTATTGGTTGTTGCCCATCTATTTACAATAAAGATACTGCAACGGTTTCTGGTTCAGACCAAAGTGAACTAGATACAGTTAAAAATAATTTCTTAATTAAGAAATTAGGTTTTAAAGACAGTGCAGACTTAGATAAAGCAATCGATTCTGTAATGGAGACATATGGTCGTTCTAACAAAAATAAATACAGAGCAGTAGTATACTATTTATTAGCTAAACACTTTAAAAAAGAATCTGTTTATAAATAGACCTATTACTATAGATTTTTATATTAAGCGTTATAACATTAGTTATAGCGCTTTTTTAAAATTTAATATTAGTATTTTTGCCACATGATAAAAATAGGAGAGTTTAATACATTAGAAATACTAAGAGATACCGAACCTGGTATGTTTTTGGGTGATACAGAAGGTAATGAGGTTTTATTACCAAACCGTTATGTAGAAGATGTTTTTAAAATTGGAGATGATGTAGAAGTATTTATTTATTTAGATAATGATGAACGATTAGTTGCAGTAACAGACGAGCCACACATTACAAAAGGAGATTTTGCAGTCTTACGTTGTAATGCAGTAAACGATTATGGTGCTTTTCTTGATTGGGGAATGGTAAAAGAACTTTTTTGTCCTTTCAAAGAACAAGCTTTCCCAATGAAAAAAGGAGGTTGGTATTTAGTACATTGTTATTTAGATGAAAAGTCTGAAAGACTTGTAGCATCAAGTAAAACAAATCGTTTTTTAGACAATGCAGAATTATTAGTTTCAGAATTTGAAGAAGTAAACCTCATAGTATCTCACCCAAGTGATTTTGGAATGAATGTGATTGTAAATAAGCAACATATGGGTTTAATTTATAAGGATAATATTTTTCAAGAATTAAGTATTGGAGACCGTTTAAAAGGTGTCATTAAGAAAATAAGACCTGGAAACAAGTTAGATATTGCTTTAGGGCAAATAGGTTATAGGAATATTGAGCCTAATGCTAAGAAAATTCTTGACACACTTGAAGATAATTCTGGTTACTTACCACTTCATGATAAATCTACTCCAGAAGCTATAAAAGATGCTTTAGAGATGAGTAAAAAGAACTTTAAAAAAGCTATTGGAACACTTTATAAGCAAAAACAAATTACCATCGAAAGCGATGGCATTCGCTTAGTTTAAAGTTAAATTAATTTTAGCTTTAATGGCTTCAGGTATTGCATCTTTATGGACCATAATTGATATGGCTTTATGTTTCATGTAAGCCTCACTCATATTTATAAAACCTTCATTTCCTACATTTTTGTTTACCCAAGAATTTTTAACCTTATAAAAAGTGTTTCCGTTTTGGTCTTTTAAAAGCCCAACAATATGCATTAAATGATCATCTGTAGTATTAAAGTTTTCAAACTCTTGTTGTCTGTATTCTGGTGTAATTTTTTTTTCAGGCATAATATTTACTAAAGCATTAATATTGTCTTTATCATCTGGAACAACTGCAATACCATGTTTAGAAGAGAATGTTTTTTCACTCACGTCACAATCTAGTTCTATAGTAAAGCCATTTTTTAAAGCGTAATCTACTGTAGACATTAAATCGTTTAAAGGCACGTTATAAAAACTACCATTAGAAAAATTATCAGGAATATTTAAAATAAAATTAGTGTAATACGGTTGGTGTGTAAAAGATGTTATAGTAACATAATCTTTAGGATTAATTTTTGTCATCTCTAAAAAAGATTGTGGTGTATATTTTACACCTTCGTAATTAAAAGAAATTACTTTATCTCCTAAATAGTAATCAAGAGTGTTTTCAACATCTGTTTTCCAATTACCATCATATTTTTTTTCGTCTTTTAAATATGTAGTAAGAATCGTTTTTATAGAATCGGCTAATTTAGAGTGGTTATGTTTTTCTTCGTTCTTTTTCAATCCAGAAAATACGTTATTTGGTACAATTCCATTTTTTGAAATACTATTAATGACATCATGCGCTAACCCGCCTTGACTAAATTGTGCTTTTCCTTGTCTCATTACATAATTCCAAGCTTTATCAGAATAAGTTTGTCTAACCGAATACATTTCAGAAAGATCAATCTGCTTTCCAGTAAGTCTTATAATTTCACTTTCTAAAAATGAAGAAGCCGAAAAACTCCAACACGTTCCAGTACTTCCTTGACTAATAACATCTGTAGCATCTAAATCTACAATAGTTTTAAATTGATAATCTTGAGAAAACCCAAAAAATGAAACAAAAAGTAAAATGTATAATGCGCTAATATTTTTCATAGTAAGACAGCTATTTATTTAAAATGATTTATTTTTGACTAAAATAAGAAAAATGAGCAAACCAGATTGGAAAACAGCTAAAGAATATGAAGATATTACATATATGAAATGTAATGGTGTTGCAAGAATAGCCTTTAACAGACCAAACGTAAGAAATGCGTTTAGACCAAAAACCACAAAAGAATTGTACGATGCTTTTTACGATGCTGGCGAAGATACTAGTATTGGAGTAGTATTATTATCTGCTGAAGGACCTTCAACTAAAGATGGAATTTATTCGTTTTGTTCTGGTGGCGATCAAAAAGCTCGTGGACATCAAGGTTATGTAGGCGAAGATGGTTACCATAGATTAAATATTCTAGAAGTACAGCGATTAATTAGGTTTATGCCAAAGGCTGTTATAGCTGTTGTTCCTGGTTGGGCAGTTGGTGGCGGTCACAGTTTACATGTGGTTTGCGATTTAACTTTAGCCAGTAAAGAACATGCTATTTTTAAGCAAACAGATGCAGATGTTACTAGTTTTGATGGTGGTTATGGTTCTGCATATTTAGCAAAAATGGTTGGACAGAAAAGAGCAAGAGAAATATTTTTTCTTGGAAGAAATTACTCTGCGCAAGAAGCTTACGATATGGGAATGGTAAATGCCGTAATTCCTCATGATGAATTAGAAAACACAGCATACTATTGGGCTCAAGAAATATTAGAAAAATCGCCAACCTCTATAAAAATGCTTAAATTTGCTATGAATTTAACAGATGATGGTATGGTTGGACAGCAAGTGTTTGCTGGTGAAGCAACACGATTAGCATACATGACAGACGAAGCAAAAGAAGGACGCGATGCTTTTCTAGAAAAAAGAAAACCTAATTTTCCAAAACAATGGATACCTTAATTAGTAGGCAGTGAGCAGTCCTCCTTAGACAGTCGCAGTAAACAGTAATCACTCACCTAAATAAGAGTAAGCCACAACAGTGTCTTTTCCTTAGGAAATTGAAGTTGAATTCGAAGCTGAAAATTGAAGTACTCAGAACGTTTTAAGTATTTTGTAATAAATATAAAACTTAAAAAGCTACGTCATTCCAATGAGCTTTTTTGCAACGTGGGAATCTCATTAATTTGAAGAAGAAGTTTTAAAAAAAAATAATTAACACCAGCTTTGCGCTTTTGTGTCTTTGCGAGAAAAAAAATAACTTTGAAAATAAAATATTGGCTTACTGCAGCACGATTACGAACCTTACCACTTTCGGTTTCAGGGATAATTGTAGGTTGTGTTATGGCTGGTTTTTCAGTAAATAATCATCCAGAAAATTATGTAATAACGGAATGCTTTGGATGTTTTCATTATTATACTGATTACACAATATTTATTCTAGCCATTCTAACCACAATAGGTTTCCAAATCCTCTCAAACTTCGCAAACGATTATGGAGATGGTATAAAAGGTACAGACAAAAATAGAGTAGGAGAACAACGTTTGGTAGCATCAGGAATTATTTCGCCAAAGCAAATGAAATGTGCTATTATTATTACTGCAATATTAACATTAATTGTAGCTATTGCATTAATTTATCAAGCGTTTGGGAAAGATAATTTTGGGTATTCCATATTGTTTTTTGTTTTAGGAATTATTTCTATTGCTGCTGCTATAAAGTATACAGTTGGTAACAATGCTTATGGCTATTCTGGTTTTGGAGATGTATTTGTATTCTTATTTTTTGGTTGGTTAAGTGTTGTTGGAAGTTGTTTTTTATACACAAAAACAATCCATTGGGATTTATTTTTACCAGCAACAACCATTGGTTTGTTAAGTATTGCAGTGCTTAACTTAAATAATATGCGAGACAGAATTGAAGATGCCAAAGCCAATAAAAACACATTGGTTGTAAAAATGGGAAGCCAGAGAGCAAAACTATACCATTATACTTTAATTATTCTAGCATTAATTTGTGCAATTGTATATGTTCAGCTTCATTATCATTCACCAAAACAATATTTGTTTTTAATAGCATTTATTCCTTTAATTATGAATATAGTTGTAGTTGCCAAAAATATTATTCATAAAGAATTAGATAGCGAATTAAAAAAAGTAGCACTCAGTACGTTTTTATTTGCAGTTCTATTTGCTATTTTTTCAGTTTAGATGAAAGCAACTTGCCATAAATACATTCTTAATTTTAAACAACCAAGTGGTACATCTCGTGGTGTTTTAAAAACTAAAGAAACGTGGTTTATTATTTTATCTTCTGAAGGAAAACAAGGTATTGGAGAATGTGGCATTCTTAGAGGTTTATCTATAGACGATAGACCAGATTACCAAACACAACTTACATACACTTGTGAAAATATAGATAAAGGTTTGGCTTTTCTTTTAGCCGAAAATATTGAGTTTCCTAGTATTCAAATAGGTTTAGAAATGGCTTTTAAGTCTTTAGAGGCTGAAAATGATTTTGAGTTATTTCCTTCAAAATTTACTAAAAATCAAGATCTCATTCCAATTAATGGCCTAATTTGGATGGGCACTGAAAGCTTTATGAAACAGCAAATTCAAGATAAAATTGAAGCTGGTTTTAAGTGTATAAAATTAAAAATAGGTGCTATAAATTTTAAAACAGAATTAGGATTATTAAAAGGTATTAGAAAACAATTCCGCGAAAGTGATATAGAATTACGTGTCGATGCTAATGGCGCATTTAGTCCAGAAAATGCTTTAGAAAAACTGAAACAATTAAGTGAATATAATTTGCATTCCATAGAGCAACCTATAAAAGCTGGGCAGTTTAATGAAATGGCTAAACTATGTGAACAAACACCATTGCCAATTGCTTTAGACGAGGAATTAATTGGTGTGTTTTGTGTAACAAAAAAACAAGAATTACTACAAACTATAAAACCGCAATATATTATTTTAAAACCTAGTTTTGTTGGCGGCTTCGCAGGAACTGACGAGTGGATTTCTTTAGCCGAAAACCAAAATATAGGTTGGTGGATAACAAGTGCATTAGAAAGCAATATTGGACTAAGTGCTATTGCACAATACACATATTTAAAAAGCAATAAGATGCCGCAAGGCTTAGGAACTGGAAGTTTGTTTATTAATAATTTTCAATCGCCTTTACAAGTAAAAAATGGTACATTGCAGTACACTAAAAATAATTGGAATTTTAATTTATAATTATGAATTTTATACAACAAGCATTTAAAGTAAAGCACGATTTTTGGAGATACCTTGTAGGTTCTGTAATTGTTTTTATTGCAGCTATAATAGGACAAATTCCTTATATGGTTGCAGCAGAATTTAAAGCAATGAGTGATGGAAAATCTATTCTATCAATGAATGAACAAGAATTAATGTCTGTTTTAGAACCAAACTTAAATTTGTTTTTAATGTTATTGTCTTTTGCGTTTGGTTTGGCAGCCTTATTTTTAGTTGTTAAATTTTTACACAAACAATCTATAAAATCTGTAACAACAGCAAGGAGTAAGATAGATTGGAAACGTGTTTGGTTTGCTTTTATTTTTTGGGGAATAATATCATCTGGAATGGTTTTGTTAGATTATTATTTAGCACCAGAAGGTTATGTTTGGAATTTTGAATTAGAACGTTTTTTAATTTTAGCAGTAATAGCCATTTTACTAATTCCTATTCAAACAAGTACCGAAGAATATATTTTTAGAGGTTATTTAATGCAAGGTTTTGCAGCAGGTACTTTAAATAAAAAATTCTTAGTAGGCATTTTTTATTCAATGCTTTTTGTTTCAATATATTTGTTTTTTAAATCTTTTTTTGAGACTGATATTTTAGCTAAAATACCAATTTCAGGTTTTGTTACATTTATAATATTTATCTTATCTGTTCTTATTCTTTTGTTAATTGATTTTATTTTAACAAAATTAAATTTTTTCAATTCGGAGTTCTATAATAACATTTTTCAAAAAGGAAAAAATAAAGTCGTGCCATTATTGTTAACTTCAGTAATTTTTGGTGGTATGCACGTATTTAATCCAGAAGTTTCAAAATTAGGCTATTTAGTAATGGTCTATTATATTGGTACAGGATTATTCTTAGGTATTATTACCCTAATGGATGAAGGTATGGAGTTAGCATTAGGCTTTCATGCTGCTAATAATTTGTTTGGTGCCTTATTGGTTACAGCAGACTGGTCGGTTTTACAAACCCATTCTATTTTTAAAGATACATCAGACCCAGGTGTTGGTTTTACTGATATTGTTTTACCAGTATTTATAATTTTCCCAATCATCATTTTTATATTCGCAAAAGTTTATAAATGGAAGAATTGGAAAGAAAGACTCTTCGGGAAAATTGTAGAGCCACCACAAGAAAATTACAAAGTGTTAGACTAAATTTATGTCGAGTTTTAATGAAATTAACGAGTGTTTTAAATTTAATGGACTGCATTATAATTTTAAGACATTAAAAGTATTTGCTTTACATTTACTTAAAGAAGAAAAGCCTTATAATAAAGCAATTGGTGAGTTTCTGTTAAAATGGTTAGACATTTCTGAAGCTATTACATTAAAAACTTCAGGTTCTACAGGCATACCAAAATCTATTGAAATTAAAAAGCAAGCAATGGTAAATAGTGCTATTGCAACTGGAGATTTCTTTAATCTAAAACCAAGAGATAAAGCCCTTTTATGTTTACCGGCACATTACATTGCTGGAAAAATGATGCTTGTTCGTGCTATGGTTTTAGGACTTGAGATTGATAATCTAGAACCAAAATATAACTTACAAATAAATACAAATAAGCAGTATCATTTTATAGCAATGGTACCAATGCAATTAGAAAAAAACTTAAATAAATTAAAGAATATTGAAAAACTTATAGTTGGTGGTGCTAAAGTATCTTCAGCTTTAAACACTAAGTTACAAGTAATAGGAACTGCAGTTTTCGAAACTTATGGAATGACGGAAACAGTATCTCATATTGCTGTTAAACAACTTAATTGTTTTAAGAGTGACAATAAATGTTATTCAGAGCGCAGCGAAGAATCTGTTGAACCTTATTTTAAAACACTACCAAATGTTAGAATCTCAAAAGATGAAAGAGAATGTCTTATTATTGAGGCTCCATTAGTTTCTAAAGAAAAAATAATAACTAACGATATTGTTAAACTTCATTCTAAAAATGAATTTGAATGGTTTGGTAGGTTTGATAATATTATAAATTCTGGTGGTATTAAAATTTTTCCTGAGCAAGTAGAAAATAGTTTGTTTTCTAAAATTACTAATCGTTTTTTTATAGCTTCAGAAGAAGATGAAACATTAGGAGAACGTGTTATTCTTATAATAGAAGGCAAGAAAACCAAAGTAGATACTGCTCTTTTTAGCGATTTAAAATCATATTCAAAACCGAAAGCAATTTATTTTATAGATGAGTTTGTAGTAACAGATTCAGGAAAAATTAAAAGAACTGAAACTTTACAGTTACTGATTTATCAGAATTTATAATTTTATAAGATTTTTTTAATTTAATAACCTCCTCATTTTGAGAAAAAAGTTGAAGAGAGAGAAAACAAAAAAATGTGATTAAAATAGTTTTCATATTAAACTTGTAAAACACCCATATTAAATGGTTTTTCAATAGGAGCGTGGTTTGCAGCTTCAATTCCCATAGAAATCCAAGTTCTTGTATCTAATGGATCTATAATGGCATCTGTCCATAAACGAGATGCTGCATAATATGGAGAAACTTGATTATCATAACGGTCTTTAATTTTAGAATAAAGCTCGGCTTCTTTTTCTGTTGTGATTTTCTCACCTTTTTTTAGAAGTGAAGCTTTTTCAATTTGTAATAATACTTTAGCAGCACTATTGCCACTCATTACAGCAAGCTCTGCACTTGGCCAAGCCACTATTAATCTTGGGTCGTAGGCTTTACCACACATAGCATAATTTCCAGCACCATAACTATTTCCTATTATAATTGTAAATTTTGGTACAACACTATTACTAACAGCATTCACCATTTTTGCACCATCTTTAATAATTCCTCCGTGTTCACTCTTACTCCCAACCATAAAACCAGTAACATCTTGTAAGAATACTAGTGGTATTTTTTTCTGATTACAATTAGCAATAAATCGTGTTGCTTTATCAGCACTATCATTATAGATAACACCACCAAATTGCATTTCTCCGCTTTTGGTTTTTACTAGTTTACGCTGGTTGGCAACAATACCAACTGCCCAACCATCAATCCTAGCATAAGCAGTAATAATAGTTTTTCCATAACCAGCTTTATATTCATCATATTCACCATTATCTACTAAACGCAATATAATATCAAACATATTGTATTGGTCTGCTCTAGATTTTGGTAGAATTCCATATATATCTTCTGGATTATCTTTAGGCTTTTTTGCCTCAACACGATTAAAACCAGCTTTATCATAATCACCAATTTTATCTATTAAACGCTTAATAGTGTCTAATGCATCTTTATCATCTTTTGCTTTATAATCTGTAACACCAGAAATTTCGCAATGTGTTGTTGCTCCACCAAGCGTTTCATTATCAATACTTTCTCCAATTGCAGCTTTTACTAAATAACTACCAGCTAAGAAAATACTTCCAGTTTTCTCTACAATAAGAGCTTCGTCACTCATTATAGGTAAATAAGCTCCACCAGCAACACAACTACCCATAACAGCAGCTATTTGTGTAATTCCCATACTACTCATTATAGCGTTATTTCTAAAAATACGACCAAAATGTTCTTTATCTGGGAAAATTTCGTCTTGTAATGGTAAGTAAACACCAGCACTATCAACTAAATAAATTATTGGTAATTTATTTTCGATAGCGATTTCCTGAGCTCTTAAATTCTTTTTACCAGTTATAGGAAACCATGCTCCAGCTTTAACAGTAGCATCATTAGCAACAACAATACATTGTTTACCACTAACATATCCTATTTTTATTACAACACCACCAGATGGGCAACCACCATGCTCTTCGTACATACCATCACCAACAAAGGCGCCAATCTCAACGCTTTTTCGTTTGCTATCTAGTAGATAATCAATACGTTCTCTTGCTGTAAGCTTACCTTTTTCATGATGTTTGTCTATACGTTTTTGGCCTCCTCCTAATTTAACTTGAACAAAACGGCTTCGTAAATCGGCCAAAAGTAATTTATTATAATCTTCGTTTTTATTGAAGTTAATATCCATAGTGTTGATAATTTTCTACGAATTTACGAAACCATTAACGGATTAAAAAGTGAATAATTTGTTAAAATTAAAAACACGGAAATATTTTCCTAGGAATATATTAATTTTTATTGTATATTTGTATCAGCATAAATAAAAAAAGATATGAAACAAATTATAACATTTGCAGGATCAAACAGTAAAAATTCTATAAACAAGCAATTAGCTACATACGCATCAACTTTAGTTAGTAGTGTAGAAGTAAAGGTTCTAGATTTAAACGATTTCCAATTACCTCTTTATGGTATAGATTACGAATTAGAACATGGTATACCAGATAATGCACACAAGTTTTTAGAGCATATTAAATCTACAAATGGTATTATTTTATCCTTGGCAGAGCATAATGGAACTTATGCCACAGTATTTAAAAATCTTTTCGATTGGATGTCTAGAATTGATGGAAAGCTATGGAGCAACAAGCCAATGTTATTAATGGCAACCTCTCCAGGCGCTAGAGGTGGAGCTACAGCTTTAGAAATAGCAAAAAACCGTTTTGGTTATATGGGAGGAAATATTGTAGGAGAATATTCTTTTCCATCTTTTGAAACAAATTTTCAAAATGAAAAAATTAGTGATAGCACATTAAATAATGAGTTATTATCTTTAGTAAAAACTTTTGAAAATAATTTATAATTTTACCTTTATAATCAATGAAGACATTACAAATGGGAGATTTAGCAAAAGACATCAATTCAAAATTCGAAAATAATAGAGTAAAAGCAATGCTTAATATTATTTACACAGCCAACTGGATAACAAGTTGTCAAAACGAATTTTTTAAAGATTTTGGTATATCTCCACAACAGTATAATATTTTACGCATTTTAAAAGGTGCAAATGAAGCTTTAAATGTGCAAACCATAAAAGATAGAATGCTAGAGCGTTCTCCAAATGCAACACGTTTAATGGATAAATTATGTGCAAAAAACTATATAGAACGCTTTCCATATGAAAACGATAGACGAGTTGTAAATATTAGTATAACCAAAAATGGTCTAAATTTATTACAATCTATTCCTAAAGATTTTAATAGAAACTTATTAAAAAATTTAAATGAACAAGAAGCAGAGGCTTTAAGCAATTTGCTTGATAAAATGCGATAAAAGCATTTTTAATCTAATATATTCCATGGGATATATTACTAATACAAATTATTATGAAACTAAATACTATAAAAAGAGCAGGTAAAAGTCATTTTGTAGACATGGGACCAATAAGATTGCGTCAACCATTTCCAACACAACATATAGAAATGATAGATCCTTTTGTTTTATTACATCATTATGGTCCATACGAAATCTCAGAAACTAATAATCCTTTCGATTTAGGGCCTCATCCACACAGAGGTTTTGAGCCTGTAACATTTTTAGTCCAAGGCGAGCAATTACATAGAGACTCTTTAGGAAATGAAAGTGTTGTTAAAGCTTGAGATGTACAATGGACCACTGCTGGACGCGGAATTATTCATGCAGAAGGACCTACTAAAGATTTAGTAAAAAATGGAGGAACAATAGAAGGAATTCAATTATGGTTAAACCTTCCGTCTGGAAAAAAAATGATAGAAGCTAATTACCAACATGGTAAGCATGAAGATTTTAATGTGATTACTTCTGCAGATAAAAAAATCGAAACCAGAATAATTGCTGGAGAACTAGAAAGTAAATATAGCAAAATTGGAACTCAAACCGCTGTAAATGCCTATATGATAGATGCAAAAGCTGGAGGAGAGCAGATTATAACTTATGCTAATTCTCATCAAGGATTGATATATCTATTAAAAGGAAAAGCGACTATAAATGGAGTGGAGCTTTTAGAGTTAGATAAAAACCAACTTATGGAGTTTAATCAGGATGGAGAAGGTTTCTCTATAAAAGCAGAGGAGAACTGTACTTTACTCTTTTTATCTGGAGAGCCAATTAATGAGGCAGTTGCAACTTATGGTCCATATGTCATGAACTCTCAAACAGAACTTTTAGAAGCGATGAGAGATTATCAAATGGGTAAAATTGGATTTCTACCAGCAAATTAAAATAATAATTAAAAAAACTATGAAAACAATAATTAACAAATCAAACTCAAGAGGTTTCACAAACCATGGTTGGTTATAATCACATCACACATTTAGTTGTGCAAGTTATCAAAACGAAGAGCGCATGAATTTTGGAGCACTTCGTGTTTTAAATGATGATCTTGTTCAACCTAAAATGGGTTTTGGTATACATCCACACCAAAATATGGAAATTATTTCTATACCATTAAAAGGCGCATTATCTCATAAAGATAGTATGGGAAATAAACGTGCTATAGAGGTTGGAGAAGTGCAAGTAATGAGCGCTGGAACTGGATTAACACACTCTGAGTTTAACGATAGTAAAACAGAAGAAGTAAATTTTCTTCAACTTTGGATTATTCCAGAAAAATTAAGTGTTGAGCCAAATTACGAGCACCGTCTTTTTTCTTTAGAAGGAAAACAAAATCATCTACAAATAGTAGTTGCACCTAAAGATAAGTTAGAGGGAAATGCATTACCAATTAATCAGCAAGCATATATTTATAGAACAAATTTAGATGCAGATGTTTTAATTGATTTAAAGTTAAAATCTCAACAAAATCGTGTTTACATTTTTGTTATTAATGGTGAAATAGAAGTTAACAATATAACACTTGAAAAAAGAGATGCTTTAGCGATTACAGAAACTCATGTAGTAGAAATAAAAGCAAATAGAAATTCAGAATTAGTGATTGTTGAAGTGCCAATGCATTAATAATAATTATTAATTAATAAAGAAAAGACATCCAAATTTGGATGCTTTTTTGTTTAAAAAGGCGATATTTGTTAAAATAAAAAACATGACAATGAATAAAAATACAGTGTTAGCTTGGGCTACCACAATAATGATAATAGTAGGTTTATCTTTAATCGCTTTAGGTGCATTTAGATATGATAATGTCGCTGGTTGGGGATTTGGAGCTGTAGGCATTGGTTTTTTTGCTATTGCATGGGTGTTTAATGCATTAAAAGGCAGAGTGTAAATACATTTGAAGCAGTAGAAAAAACATTAAAAATATAATAACCATTAAACTAAAAGTATGTCTGACGATAAAAAGATAATATTTTCAATGTCTGGAGTAACCAAGACATTTAAAAGTGCAAACACACCAGTTTTAAAAAACATCTATTTAAGTTTCTTTTATGGAGCTAAGATTGGTATTCTAGGACTCAATGGTTCTGGTAAATCCACTTTATTAAAATTAATAGCAGGAGTAGATAATAACTTCCAAGGAGATATAGTATTTTCTCAGGATTATTCTGTTGGTTATTTAGAACAAGAACCTAAACTGGATGAAGATAAAACGGTTATGGAAATTGTTAGAGAAGGAGCTGCAGAAACAGTTGCTATTCTTGAAGAATACAATAAAATTAACGATATGTTTGGGCTTGAAGAAGTCTATAGTGATGCCGATAAAATGGATAAACTAATGGCTAGACAAGCAGTATTGCAAGACGAAATTGATGCAGCTAACGCTTGGGAATTAGATACTAAGTTGGAAATAGCAATGGATGCTTTAAGAACACCAGATGGAGATAAAAAAATCTCAGTGTTATCTGGAGGAGAAAGACGTCGTGTTGCTTTATGTCGCTTACTATTACAAGAGCCAGATGTTTTACTATTAGATGAACCTACCAATCACTTAGACGCAGAATCTGTACATTGGTTAGAGCATCATTTAGCACAATATAAAGGGACTGTAATAGCTGTAACACACGATAGATATTTTTTAGATAATGTTGCAGGTTGGATTTTAGAGTTAGATAGAGGTGAAGGTATCCCATGGAAAGGAAATTATTCGTCTTGGTTAGACCAAAAATCTAAACGTTTAGCGCAAGAAAGTAAAACAGCTTCAAAAAGGCAAAAAACATTAGAGCGCGAGCTAGAATGGGTAAAGCAAGGTGCAAAAGGAAGACAAACCAAACAAAAAGCACGTTTAAAAAACTACGATAAGTTAATGAGTCAAGATCAAAAACAACTTGACGAGAAACTTGAAATATACATTCCTAATGGTCCACGCTTAGGAACAAATGTTATAGAAGCTATTGGTGTAAGTAAAGCTTACGATGATAAATTACTTTACGAAGATTTAAACTTTAATTTACCACAAGCAGGAATAGTTGGTATTATTGGCCCAAATGGAGCTGGTAAAACAACTATTTTTAGAATGATAATGGGAGAAGAAAATTCAGACAAAGGCGAATTTAAAGTAGGAGAGACAGCTAAAATTGCATATGTAGATCAAAAACATTCTAATATCGATCCTAGTAAAACCATATGGCAAAACTTTAGTGATGAGCAAGAGTTAGTAATGATGAGAGGAAAGGAAGTAAACTCTAGAGCCTATTTAAGTCGTTTTAACTTTTCTGGAGGAGAACAAAATAAAAAAGTAGAATTACTTTCTGGTGGAGAACGTAACCGTTTGCATTTAGCCATGACACTTAAAGAAGAAGGTAATGTTTTACTGCTAGATGAACCAACAAACGATTTAGATGTTAATACATTAAGAGCCTTAGAAGAAGGACTAGAAAACTTCGCAGGCTGTGCAGTAGTTATTAGTCACGATAGATGGTTTTTAGATAGAGTTTGTACGCATATTTTAGCTTTCGAAGGTGATAGCCAAGTCTATTTCTTCGAAGGTGGATTTAGTGAATACGAAGAGAATAAGAAGAAACGTCTTGGCGGAGATCTAATGCCAAAACGTATTAAGTATAAAAAGCTTATTAGATAAAACAACACTATTAAAAGGCATAAAAAAAGCAGACGAAAGTCTGCTTTTTTTATGC